>DATIMX010000568.1:0-17749 GCA_035474935.1 Geodermatophilus sp.
GCGACCGGGTCGACCAGAACGTCCTGGGTAAGCGGGTTGGCCATAGGCGCACCATACCGGCCGATGGTGAATCGCCCTCGGACCTACGATCCTCGTCACGCGCCCCTCGGCGGGCGCGCGACCTTTAGTAATGTGCGTGCCGTGGAAACTGCGCTCTCGACCTCGCCCGCCTGGGGCATCGGCCTCGCCACCGTCACGGCCGACGGCCAGGTGCTCGACACCTGGTTCCCGGCGGGCCTGCTCGGCCTCGGCGAGGCGCCGCACCTCAGTGTCGCCCGCCTCGGCAACACGGTGATGGCCCGGACGGATCTGGGACGCGAACAGCGGGTGGTGCTCGCCGGCCACCTCGACACCGTGCCGATCGCCGGCAACGTGCCCTCGCGCCTCGACGACGGACTTCTCTACGGCTGCGGCACCACCGACATGAAGTCCGGCGACGCGGTGATGCTGCGCCTGGCCGGGCGCTTCGGTGTCCCCGGCGCCGAGCCGGCCCATGATCTGATGTTCGTCTTCTACGACAACGAGGAGGTCGAGGCCGTGAAGAACGGCCTCGGCCGGGTGGCGCGGGAGCGCCGCGGCTGGCTCTACGGCGACCTGGCGATCCTGCTCGAGCCGACCGACGGCGAGATCGAGGGTGGCTGCCAGGGCACCCTGCGGGCGGTGCTGGAGATCCCGGGCCGGCGCGCCCACAGCGCCCGCAGTTGGCTCGGGGTCAACGCGATCCACGGCGCGGCCGGCATCCTCGCCACCCTCGCGGCCTACGAGGCGCGGGAGGTCGACATCGACGGCTGCGTCTACCGCGAGGGGCTCAACGCCGTCCGCATCGAAGGCGGGGTGGCCGGCAACGTCGTCCCCGACGCCTGCACGGTGACGGTGAACTTCCGCTACGCGCCCGACCGGGACGAGGACGCCGCAGAGGCGCACGTCCGCGAGGTCTTCGCCGACGCGCTCGCCGCCGGGGTGACGCTGACCGTCGTCGACAACGCCGGCGGGGCCCTGCCGGGGCTGTCCGAGCCCGCGGCCGCGGCCTTCGTCGCCGCCGTCGGACGCCCGGCGCGCGCCAAGCTCGGCTGGACCGACGTCGCCCGCTTCGCCGCGTTCGGCATCCCGGCCCTCAACTACGGCCCCGGGGACCCGCAGCTGGCCCACACCCGCGAGGAGCACGTCCTCGTCGACCGGCTGCAGCCGGCCGAGGACGCGCTCGTCGCCTACCTGTCGACGCCCACGGACCAGGAGCGCGCATGACCACCACGCCCGAGCCCGCCAACGCCCGCAAGCCGCGGCCCACCCGCCACCGCGGCCCGGTGATGCTGCGCGGTGGCGAGCCGGACCCCCGCCTGCAGGGGACGACGACCGACGCGCGGCTGCTCGACCGCCGCGGCCCGACCGACTGGGTGCACACCGACCCGTGGCGCGTCCTGCGCATCCAGAGCGAGTTCGTCGAGGGCTTCGGGCTGCTGGCCGAGCTGCCGCGCTCGGTGAGCGTCTTCGGCAGCGCCCGCACCCCCCAGGACTCGCCGCACTACGCCTCGGGCGTGGCGATCGGGGCGGCGCTGGCCGAGGCCGGCTACGCGGTCATCACCGGCGGCGGTCCGGGCGCGATGGAGGCGGCCAACCGCGGCGCGTCGGAGGCCGGCGGGCTCTCGGTCGGTCTGGGCATCGAGCTGCCGTTCGAGCAGGAGCTCAACGAGTGGGTCGACGTCGGCATCGCGTTCCGCTACTTCTTCGTCCGCAAGACGATGTTCGTGAAGTACGCGCAGGCCTTCGTCATCCTGCCCGGCGGCTTCGGCACCCTCGACGAGCTGTTCGAGGCGCTCACCCTGGTGCAGACACGCAAGGTGACCCGCTTCCCCGTGGTGCTGTTCGGGTCGGAGTACTGGTCGGGGCTGGTCGACTGGCTCCGGACGACGATGGTGCCCGCGGCCACGATCAAGGACACGGACCTGGACCTGTTCACGGTGACCGACGACGTCGACGAGGTCGTGCGGATCGTCCAGGAGGCCGAGAAGGCAGGGCAGGCCGGCGACAACGGCGGCGGGATGCGGGCCTTCCCGGTCGACGACAGCCCCAGCGACGCGTGATGGCACCTGAGGGAAGGGCCTGAGGTCGCGGTGCTCGAGGCGGTCGTCTTCGTCCTCACCGTCGCGGTGGTCGGCGGGCTGCTGTTCCTCGGCGGCTCGGTGCTGCTCGGCCGGGGGGAGACCCAGCCGCCGGCCGATCCGGACCGCTCGCCGCTGGAGCTGCCCGAGGACCGGCCGGTCACCGCGGACGACGTCCGCGGGGTGCGCATGTCGGTGACCGTCCGGGGCTACCGGATGACCGAGGTCGACTGGCTGCTCGAGCAGCTGGCGCAGGCGCTCGAGGAGCGCGACGCGGAGGTCGCGGCGCTGCGCGCCCGGCTGGAGGAGGCCGGGCGCGCGCCCGGCGCGGACGACGCCCCGGCGGGCGGGAACGGAGCGCGGACCGATGCGTGAACTGGTGGAGCGGGTGGTCGTGGACGCCCCGCCGCAGCAGGTGTGGGCGGCGCTGACCGACTGGACCCGCCAGGGCGAGTGGATGCTGCTGACCGACGTCGAGGTCACCGGCGGGGACCCGCACGCGGTCGGCGGCCGGCTGGCGGCGCGCACCGGCCTGCCCGTGCGGGGACGGCGCCTGGGCGTGCTGGACACGATGGTCGTCACCGAGTGGGACCCGCCGCGGCGCGCCGTCGTCCAGCACACCGGCCGGATCATCCGCGGGCCGGGCACCTTCGAGGTCACGGCGCAGGGCGCGGGCTCGCTGGTGACGTGGACCGAGCAGCTGTGGCTGCCCTTCGGGCTGCTCGGGCAGGCCGGCTGGCCGCTGGTCAAGCCGGCCGCGGTGGCCGGCGTCCGCCTCTCGCTGAAGCGCTTCGCCGACTTCGCCCGGCGTTACACCGGCCGCGCTTGACCCGGCCCCTGGGGCCGGTCCCAGGGTGAGCGGCGTGGACGAGCACCTGCTGCGGGTCGGGGAGTTCCTGCGCCGCACCCGGCTGTCGCCCAAGGCGCTGCGGCTCTACGGCGCCCGCGGGCTGCTCGTGCCCGCGCGCGTCGACGGGCACTCCGGTCACCGCTGGTACGCCCCGGCCCAGGTGGCCCGCGCCCGGCTGGTCGGGCTGCTGCGTCAGGCCGGCATGCCGCTCGCGCGGGTGCGGGAGGTGGTCGACCTCGAGCCGGCCGACCGGCTGGCCGCGGTCGACCGCTGGTGGGCCGGCGTCGAGGACGACGTCGCCCTCCGGCGGGCGCTCGTCCGCTCCCTGCACCGGCGACTCGCCGGCGACGACGACCCCCCGGAGGCCCCCGTGCACGACGTCGCCCTGCGCACCACCGACGAGGCCATGCTGCTGACCACGCAGCGGCGGCTGACCGTCGAGGAGCTCGGCGCCTTCATCAGCGACGCCGCCCGGACCCTCGAGGAGCACCTCGCGGCGTCGGGTGCGGCCCGCGCCGGCGCGCTGCGGGTCGTCTACCACGGCATGGTCACCGCCGACAGCGACGGCCCGGTGGAGGTCACCGTCCCGTTCTCCGGCACGGTGCGGCCGACGGGGGAGCTGCGGGTGCGGCGGCAGCCGGCCGGCCGCGAGGCGGTCACCGTGCTGACCCGCGCCGAGGCGGAGTTCCCGCGCATCCTCGACGCCTACGACGCCGTCGCCCGCTGGTGCGACGCCGCCGGGCTGGAGCGCACCGGCAGCCCCGTCGAGGTGTACCTCGGCGGCCGGGACGTCGTCCCCGACGAGCCGCACCTCGAGGTGGCCTGGCCGGTCAGCTGAGGGCGTCGCGCCGGGTGCGGGCGAAGGCCAGCGCCTCGCGTGCCAGGGGCAGGTCGGTGGCCGGCTCGCCGTCGGCCAGCGCGACCCACTCGCGGTAGGGCCGGCCCCGGCCGCCGAACGGCCCGCCGCGCCCGTCGGCGAGCAGTGCGGCCACGCGGTCCTCGGGCAGCTTGAGCACCAGCGCGCCGCGCACCACCATCGCGAACGCCGCGCCGTCGACCTTCAGGGCCCGGGACCCGAACCGGCGCGGAGCGGTGGGGTCGGGGAGCGCCACGTCCGGCTCGCCGGCGAGGGTGTCGACGAGGGCGGCGAGGCGGTCGGCGGCGTCCACCCGCTCATGCTGCCCCGACGGCCGCCGCCGCGGGTGATCCCGCGGCCCGGACGGCGGCGCGGCTGGTGTACCAGCGCCGCCACAGCACCGCGGCGGCCACCAGCGTGACGACGGTGCCGCCGTCCCACATGAGCCGCGCGCCCTCCGCGGCGTGCGCCACCCCGGGCAGGGGCGCGGCGTAGAGCCACTTCGCCAGGACGTCGTGGGCGGCCGCGCCGGCGGCCAGCGCGGCGGCGCGCACGCCGACCCCGCGGCGGTGCGGCGCCGGGTCGACGGCCAGCACCGCGGCGGTGGCGAGGTATCCGCTGACCAGCACGTGCAGCGCCACGAGCGCGCCCAGGGCCGGCCGGTGGACGACGGCGGCGTGCAGCCCGGTGCCGTAGAGCAGCCAGAGCCCGGCGGCGTTGGCCGGGACGGCGATCAGCGGGTCGCTCGCCCAGCGCAGCGGCGGGGTCCGCAGCAGGCGGGCCAGCCGCCGGGCCATGTCGACCGGCAGCGTCCGCAGCGCCAGGGTGACCGGGGCGGCCAGCACCAGTAGCAGCGGCGCGACCATGCCCAGCAGCAGGTGCCCGGCCATGTGGGTGCGCAGGTCGCCGTGGGCGGTCGAGAGCACGACCCCGACCCCGGCCGCGGCCAGGCCGGTCAGCCAGGACGCCGTCCGCGGCAGGGGCCAGGGCGTGCGCCGGCCGGCCGCCACGTACAGCGCGCCGGCGGCCAGCAGCGCCAGGACGGCCGGCCCGGTCACTGGGCCGGACGGCGGCGGGCGCGCAGCATCAGCGCCGCGCCGGCGGCGAGGAGGACGACGGCCGAGGCGTTCCAGGCCAGGTCGTAGGCGGTGAGGTCGACGCCGTAGCGGACCTGGTGCACCCGCAGCAGCTTGTGGTCGACCACGCCGTCCCACAGCTGGAAGGCGCCGGCACCCAGCAGTACCAGTGCCCACCACCGGTGGACGTCGAGGGCACCGCGGCGGCGGAGGTCGGCCAGCAGGGCCAGCCCGGCGACGACGGCCGAGAGCGTGGCCGCGTGCAGCAGCCCGTCGGAGACCAGGCCCGCCGTGCCCCCGGCGCGGTCGTAGAAGGAGTGCCAGGCCAGCAGCTGGTGGAAGACGATCTCGTCGACCGAGCCCATGAGGCCGGCGCCGAACAGCAGCCCCGAGGCCGTCAGCCGCCGTCCGGACGGGGGAGGAGCGCGCACCGTCGGGCGGTGCCCGGTGCGAGGGCCGGGAAACGCCCGGGCAGGATGGCGGGGTGCGGGAGTGCGGCGGGGCGCGGGGGCAGCGGTGAGCCGGCGGGGCTGGGCGTTGTTCCTGGCGATGTCGCTGATCTGGGGCGTGCCGTACCTGCTCATCAAGGTGGCCGTCGAGGAGCTGCCGCCCGTGGTCGTCGTCTTCGGCCGGTGCCTGCTCGGCGCGGCCCTGCTGCTGCCCTGGACGGTCGCCCGCGGCCAGCTGCGCCCGGCGCTGCGGCGCTGGCGGCCGCTGCTGGCCTTCACCGTGCTGGAGATGACCGGCCCGTGGCTGCTGCTGGCCTACGCCGAGCAGACGCTGTCGAGCTCGCTCACCGGCCTGCTCGTCGCCGGGGTGCCGTTCGTGGCCGCGCTGGCCGGCCGGCTGACCGGCGAGGAGGAGCGGCTCGGCCGCGTGCGGCTGCTCGGCATGGGTCTGGGCGTGGCCGGCATCGCCGTGCTGCTCGGCCTGGACGTCGAGGGCATCGCGCCGCTGCCGCTGCTCGCGGTCGCGCTGGTCGTGGTCGGGTACGCCACCGCGCCGCTCATCGTCAGCCGCGCGCTGCCCGACGTGCCGGGCGTGGCCGCCAGCGCGGTGGCGCTCACCGTCACCGCGCTGGTCTACGCGTCGTTCGCCGTCCCCCGGCTGGGCGCGGCCGCGCGGGCGCCCGCCGACGCGCTGCTGGCCGTGCTCGTCCTCGGGGTCGTGTGCACCGCCGTGGCGCTGGCGCTGTTCTTCGCGCTGATCCGCGAGGTCGGCCCGCAGCGCGCGCTGGTCATCACCTTCCTCAACCCGGCCGTGGCGGTGCTGCTCGGCGTGCTGCTGCTCGACGAGCCGTTCACCCTCGGCCTCGCGGTCGGCCTGCCCGTCGTGGTGCTCGGCTGCGTGCTGGCCACCCGCCGCAGCCCCGCGCGCCGTGACCGCACCGAGCTGGGGGACGTGGACGCCGCCGTCCCCTGAGTCCCCCGCCCGGGTGGGAGGCCGTCGGGCTCGGCTCAAGCAACGTCCCGGTGCGTGTCGAGGACGACTCCGGCACCCGCCGGTCCGCGGGCGCCCCCGGTAGGAGGGACGCGACAGATGCGCGACGTCGGCGCTGCTCAGCGGGCTGTCCGGCGTCCCCGTGGCCGGCTGCTGCGGCTGTCGACCGCCGTCCTCGCGGTGCTCACCGTGGCGCTGTGCGGGCAGCCCCCGCCCTCGCCGCGGCTGGAGACGGCGAGCACCCAGGACCCCGCACCGCCGGTGAGCGTCGTGGTGACCAGCGCCGACCGGGCCCTGGCTGTCTCCTGGTCCGCGTCGGCCGAGACCGCCACGAGCGGCTACCAGGTCTTCGTGGACGCCGAGACGACGCCCCGGGTCACGACCAACGCCGCCACCCGCACCGCGACCCTGACCGGGCTGGTGAACGGTCAGGAGTACGCGGTCACCGTCCGGACCGTGACGACGCAGACCGTCTTCCTGTTCCCCACCACGTACGTGGGCCAGCCCAGCGCGCCTGCTCGCGGCACGCCGCGGGACACCGTCGCACCGGCTCCTCCCACCGGGGTGAGCGCTGCTCGCGGCGACGGCCGGGTCACGCTGTCCTGGGCGCCCAACTCCGGCGACTACGACGCGAACGGCTACCAGGTGCTCCGCGACGGCCTGCCGGTCACCGGCCTGCTCGCCGGGCGCGGCACGGCCCAGTGGACCGACACCACGGTGGTCAACGACCGCACCTACGCCTACACGGTGCAGACGCACGACACCTCGGGGAACTGGTCCGCCTCCTCGGCGCCCCCGATCAGCGCGACCCCGACCGACCTCACCGCGCCCGCGGCCCCGACCGGCCTCGTCGGCGGCCGGGGGGACGGCCGGGCCGGCCTGTCCTGGACGGCCAACACCGAGACCGACCTGGCCTCCTACCGGGTGCTGCGCGACGGCGTGGAGGTCGCCACGGTCACCGGCACGACGTACCTGGATCCCGGGCTGACCAACGACCGGACGTACACGTACACGCTGGTCGCCGTCGACGGCCACGGGAACCGGTCGCCGGCGTCGGCCGCGGTCCAGGTCACGCCCACCGACCTCACCCCGCCGGCAGCACCGACCGGCCTGACCGCCGTCCGCGGCGACGGGCAGGTCACCCTCGCCTGGGCGGCGAACCCCGAGCCCGACCTGGGCTCCTACCGGGTGCTGCGCGACGGCGTCGAGGTCGCCACCGTGACGGGGGCGACGACGTACACCGACACCCGGCTGGTCAACGACACGACCTACCGCTACACGCTGGCCGCGGTGGACACCCACGGCAACCGGTCGGTCTCGTCGGCCGCGGCGACCGCGACCCCGCAGGAGCTCGACGCCCCGGCGCCGCCCACCGGCGTGGCCGCCACCGCCGGCGACCGGCGGGTCGACCTCGCCTGGGCGGCGAACCCCGAGCCCGACCTGGGCTCCTACCGGGTGCTGCGCGACGGCGCCGTCCTCGCCACCGTGACCGGCACGACCGGCTACACCGACACCGCCGTCGTCAACGAGACCACCTACGCCTACGCGGTCGTCGCCGTCGACACCCACGACAACGCCTCCGCCCCCTCGCAGACGGTGCGCGCGACGCCGGCCGACCGGGTCGCCCCGGCCCGGCCGGCCGGCTTCACCGCCACCCGCGGCGACAGGCGGGTCGACCTCACCTGGACGGCGAACGGCGAGCCCGACGTCGCCGGGTACCGGGTGCTGCGCGACGGCGCCGTCCTCACCACGGTGACCGGGACGGCCTACACCGACACCGCCGTCGTCAACGACGCGACGTACGGCTACGCGCTGGTCGCCGTCGACACCTCCGGCAACGCCTCCGACGCCGCGACGGCGTCGGCCACGCCGACCGACCTCACCGCACCGGCCGTCCCGACCGGGGTGACCGCGGTCGACGGCGGTGCCCGGGTGACCGTCTCCTGGACGGCGGGTCCCGAGCCCGACCTCGCCGGCTACGTCGTCCTGCGCGACGGCACGGAGGTCGCGAGCGTCCCGGGGACGACGTACGTCGACAGCCTGGTCGACGACGCCGCGCACGGCTACGCGGTGGTCGCCGTCGACACCCACGGCAACCGGTCGGCACCCTCCGACGCGGCAGTGGTGCCCGCCGCCGACCGCCGGCCGCCGGCCGCGCCCACGGGGCTGGTCGCCGCCGCCGGCGACGGGCGGGTCACCCTCACCTGGACGGCGAACGGCGAGACCGACCTCGCCTCCTACCGGGTGCTGCGCGACGGCGTGCAGCTCGCGACCGTCACCGGCACGACGTACACCGATCCCGGCGTCGTCAACGACACGACGTACTCCTACGCGCTGGTCGCCGTCGACACGTCGGGCAACGCCTCGGGGCCGTCCGGGGCCGCGGCGGCGCGGCCCACCGACCTCACGCCTCCGGCCGTGCCGGCCGGGTTCACCGGCGTCCGCGGCGACGGGCTGGTCGAGCTGTCCTGGACGGCGAGCCCCGAGCCCGACGTGGCCTCCTACCGGGTGCTGCGCGACGGCGTGGAGGTCGCCACCGTGACCGGCGCGACGTCGTACACCGACGCCGGGCTGGTCAACGACCGGACGTACGGCTACGCGCTGGTCGCGGTGGACGCCCACGGCAACCGGTCCGGCTCCGTGTCGCTGGACGCCACCCCGACCGACCTCACCGCGCCGGCGGCGCCGGCCGGGTTCATCGCCGTCCGCGGCGACGGGCAGGTCGAGCTGACCTGGACGGCGAACGGCGAGCCCGACCTCGCGGGCTACCTGCTGTACCGCGACGGGATCCAGCTCGCGGCACCGGCCGGGCCGACGTACACCGATCCCGGGCTGGTCAACGGCACGACGTACGCCTACGCGCTGGTCGCGGTGGACACCCACGGCAACCGCTCCGGCCCCGCCACGGCGAGCGCCACGCCCACCGACCTCACCCCGCCGCCCGCCCCGACCGGCGTGACGGCCACCTCCGGCGACCGGCAGGCGGTGCTGGGCTGGGACGCCGGGGGCGCCGACGCCGCCGAGCACCGGGTGCTGGACCCCGACGGCAGCACCGTCGCCACCGTGCCGACGCCGGCGACCTCGGCGACGGTGACCGGCCTGGCCAACGACACGCCGTACGCGTTCACCGTCGTGGCGGTCGACGCCGCGGGCAACGTCTCGGCGCGCTCCGCCGCGGTGTCGGTGACCCCCGTCTACGCCACCGTCCCGGTCGAGGGAGCGGGGGAGAGCAGCGGCGTGGCCGCCAGCAGCGACGGCCGGTTCGTCGTCGTCGGCACCCGCGCCCGCCTCGAGCCGTCGGACACCAACACCGCCTACGAGCTGTACGTCGTCGACCGCACCGCCGGCACCCGCACCCGGATCGCCCCGCTGCCGGCGACCGCCACCGGTGCGGGCGACGCGACCAACACCAGCGCCCCGGCGGTCAGCGACGACGGGCGCTACGTCGTCCTGGCCACGACCGCGGCCCTGGACCCGCGCGACACCAACAGGCTGGCCGACGTCTACCGCTACGACGTCGGCGCCCGCAGCTGGGCGCTGGTGAGCGCACCGCCGGGCGGCACCGCCTCCCCGTCGGTGGCCGGCACCCTGCTGCAGCCCGCGGCGTCGGTCTACGCCACCGCCCCGTCGGTGGCGGTGTCCGGCGACGGCGACCTGGTGCTCTTCTACTCGGCGCGGGCCGACCTGGTCCTCGGCGACACCAACAACCGGGTCGACGTCTTCGCCAAGCGGCTCTCCGACGGGACGGTCACCCGGGTCTCCACGACCACCACCGGCGGCGAGCTCAGCGGCCCGGCGATGGGCCCGGCCCTGGCGCTGACCCCGGACGGCCGGTTCGCCGTCTTCGGCGCCGACAGCCCGTCCGGCGTGGTCGCCCACCGCAAGACGCTGTCCGGAGCGGGCGCCGGCGAGCTGCGCGTGGTCTCCCAGGTCACGACCTCCACCGGCCGGACCCTGCCGTTCTCGGTCTACCGCGACACCGGCGACCTGGCGGTGAGCGACGACGGTCGCTACGTCGCCCTGGTCTCCAGCAACCGCGTCGCCACGGACTTCCCCGCGCAGACCTGGCCGACCGGCCTGGCCTACCGGGTGGACACCGTCACCGGCGCCGTCGTCCGCCTGGGGACGGGGCAGACGACGGTGTGGGAGCACCAGGTCGAGCTCGACCCGACCGGCCGCTACGCCTTCTTCGCCACGACCGCGGCGGCGCTGCCGGCCGACACCAACGGGCACACCGACCACTACCGGCGCGACCTCGACGGCGGCGTCGCGGGGCCGCTGGTGCTGGTGACCGCCGACGCCGCCGGGCGCCCCACCACCGGCCCCATCGGCGCGATCACTCCGGCCGAGTACGGACGGCTGCTGGCGGTCACCGGCGACCGGGTGCTGGTGACGACGTCGCAGCCGCTGACCGTCGCCGACGTCAACCGGCTGCGCGATCTCTACACCAAGGACCTGCGGACCGGCGCCGTGGGCGTGGGCCTGGGCTGAGCGCCGTCGTCGGTGGTGGTGGCTAGCGTGCCGGGCGTGGACGAGCGCATCCGCTGTGACTGGGGGAACAGCGCGCCGGAGTACGTGACCTACCACGACGAGGAGTGGGGGACGCCGCTGCACGGCGACGACGCCCTCTTCGAGCGGCTCTGCCTCGAGGCGTTCCAGTCGGGGCTGTCCTGGATCACCATCCTGCGCAAGCGCCCGGCGTTCCGGGCGACCTTCGCCGGCTTCTCGATCGACGCGGTGGCGGCGTTCGGCCCGGACGACGAGGCGCGGCTGCTCGCCGACGCCGGCATCGTCCGCAACCGCGCCAAGATCGCCGCCGCCATCTCCAACGCCCGCGCCGCGCAGCGGGTCCCGGAGGGGCTCTCGGCGCTGCTGTGGTCCTTCGCGCCGACGGTCCCGCGGCCCCGCCCGGCCACCCTCGCCGACGTCCCGGCGACCAGTCCGGAGTCGACCGCGATGGCCCGCGAGCTCAAGCGCCGCGGCTTCGTCTTCGTCGGCCCGACGACGGCCTACGCCCTCATGCAGGCCACCGGGATGGTCGACGACCACGTGGCGTCCTGCTTCCGCGCGCGGTGACGTGCCGGAACGGCCCTCCTGCAGGGTCCCGCCGCGAACCTGGTGACGTGTTGGAACGGCCACCCTCCAGGGGCCTGCGCCGAGCGTGCTAGGCGTGGGGGGAAGGGTGGTCCTCCTCCCCTCGGGTTGGACCTGCGCCGGGGATACGGGATCATGTGAGCGGAGCTCACAGCATCGACGACGCCGTGAGCAGCCCACGGGCTGCGCACGGCCGACGAAGGAGGCACGCATGGCGGCCATGAAGCCGCGCACGGGTGAAGGTCCCCTCGAGGTCACCAAGGAAGGGCGCGGCCTGGTCATGCGCGTTCCGCTCGAAGGCGGCGGCCGTCTCGTCGTCGAGCTGTCGCCCGACGAGGCCGCGGCCCTCTCCGAGGCCCTGAAGGGCGCGACCAGCTGAACACCGCAGCGCAGCTGCCCCCGGGCAGCCCCGCGCAGCGCGACACGGCCCCGGCCGCCGGCAGCACGCCGGCGACCGGGGCCGCACCGTTGCCGCGGGTCGAGGTCCTGTCCGCCCTGCCGGCGCTGGGTGAGGACGACGTCCTCGCCGTGCCGGTCGGCAGCGGCACCGCCCTGCCCGGCTGGCTGACCGGGCCGGACGCGCCGGTCGACGCCGTGCTCCTCGCCGGCGCGCTGGCCGACACCGGCAACACCGGCCGCCCGGGCGACGTCACCAACCTGCCGGTGCCCGGCCGCCGCCCGCGCAGCGCGGTCGCCGTCGGGGTCGGCGACGCGACGCTGCCGGACCTGCGCGGCTACGTGGCCACCGCCGTCCGGCGCGCGCAGACCCTCGCCGAGCACGGCGCGCGCCGGCTGGTGCTGCCGCTGGACGACGCGGCGGCCCCCGCGGGCGCCGAGGAGGTCCGCGCCGCCGTCGAGGGCGCGCTGCTGGCCGGCTACCGCTTCCGCGAGACCTCCACGCCGCACCCGCCGCGGCTGGAGACGGTCACGGTCGTCGCCGCCGACGGCGCCGACCCCGCGGTGACCGCCGCCGCGCGGGCCGGCGAGGTCACCGGGCACGCGGTCGCCTGGGCCCGGGACCTGGTCAACACGCCCAGCAACACGAAGGACCCGGCGTGGCTCGCCGCCGAGGCGGGGGAGCGGCTCGCCGGCCTCGACCACGTCTCCGTGCACGTGCTCGATCCCGACGACCTGCGGGCCGGGGGCTTCGGCGGCGTGCTCGCCGTCGGCGGCGGCTCGGCGTCCCCGCCGCGGGTCATCGTGGCGTCCTACCGGCCGCCGGGTGCCGCGCCCGGCCACCCCGTGCTGGTGGGCAAGGGCATCACCTTCGACACCGGCGGCATCTCGATCAAGCCCAACGACGGCATGCGCGAGATGAAGACCGACATGGCCGGGGGCGCTGCCGTCCTCGCCGCGGTCGACGCCGCCGCCCGCCTCGGGCTGCCGGTCGCCGTCACCGCCGTCGTCCCGGCCGCGGAGAACGCCGTCTCCGGCTCGTCCTACCGCCCGGCCGACGTCGTCCGGCACGTCGGCGGCCGGACGACGGAGGTGCTCAACACCGACGCCGAGGGCCGCATGGTGCTCGCCGACGGCCTGGCGTGGGCGCGGCTGGAGCTCGGCGCCACCGTGCTGGTCGACGTCGCCACGCTGACCGGGGCGATGAAGGTCGCGCTCGGCACCCGGACCGCGGGGCTGTACGTGACCACCGACGGGCTGGCCGACGCACTGCGCACCGCCGCCGGGCACGCCGGCGAGGCGGTGTGGCGGATGCCGCTGGCCGAGGAGCACGCCGACCTGCTGGAGAGCACCGTCGCCGACGCGAACAACGCACCGGGCAACCCGGGCGGCACCACCGCCGCGCTGTTCCTGCGCCCGTTCGCCGGGGACCTGCCGTGGGCGCACCTGGACGTCGCGGGGCCGGCCCGCGCCGGGTCCGACGACGCCGAGGTGGTCAAGGGCGGCACCGGCTTCGGCGCCCGCACCCTGCTGCGCTGGCTGGAGGCCGGCGCCCCGGTGGACGCGCCCGTGGTGGTCGACTGATGGCCGAGGAGGGCGTCGTCTTCCCGGCCGGGCCGGACGGGCGGCGCAGCACCGCGGCGCTCGGCCGGGCCGTGGTCGCCGACGCGCTGCGCCCGGTCGACCCGGCCGGCGCCGGCGCGGCCGAACGGGAGACGAACTGGCGAGCCGGGTACCTGCCGCACTTCCGCCGGCTGGTGGAGGCCGGGCTGGTCTCGCGGGAGGCGGCACTGGCGATCGCCGACGCGGGCCTGGCCTCGCTGCACCGGCGGATGCGGGTGGCCGGCCCGGACGGCGCGGAGACCGGCCTGGGCGACCTGGCCAGCGCGCCCGCCGGCCGCGCGCTCGCCACCGCGGAGGTCGCCGGCACCGCCGAGCCGGAGGGGGAGCTGTCGCTGCCCTTCCGCGGCGAGCGGCTGCGCGGCGACGCGCTGCTGCGCCGGCTGGACACCTGGGTCGAGTGCGGCGTCCTCGAGCCGTCGGCCGCCGAGGCGGTGCGCACCGTCGTCGCGCACCCGGAGTGGCTCCCGCTGCCGGACACCACCGTCATCGTGCTCGGCGCCGGTGCCGAGATGGGGCCGCTGACCGCGCTGCTGCGCTGGGGCGCCCGCGTGGCCGGGGTCGACCTGCCCCGCCCGGCGCTGTGGGAGCGGGTGCTCGACACCGCCCGCCGTGGCGCCGGCACGCTGCTGTACCCCGACGGCGGGGCGGACCTGATCACCGAGGTGCCCGCCGTCGCCGACTGGGTGGCCGGTCTGCCGGGGCGCCCGGTGCTCGGCGACTACGTCTACGCCGACGGCGCCACCAACGTCCGGGTGTCGACGGCGGTCGACGCGCTCACCGTCCGGCTGGCCGCGGCCCGCGACGACGTCGCCCTGGCCTTCCTCGCCACGCCGACCGACGTCTTCGCCGTCCCCCCGGACGCGGTGGCGCAGTCGGTGCGCGCCTACGCCGGGCGATCGCGGACGGCGAAGCTGCTCGGCCGGCCGCTGCGGACCCTGTCGGCCGGGCGGCTGCTGCAGCGGGCGTACCTGCCGGGCAGCGACCCCGGCGTGGTCGACAGCCTGGTGGCGCAGCAGGGCCCGAACTACGCGCTGGCCAAGCGGCTGCAGCGGTGGCGGGCGACGGTGGCCCGCGCCGCCGGGACGGCGGTGTCGATGAACGTCGCCCCGCCCACCCGCACCCGCTCGGTGGTGAAGAACCGCGCACTCGCGGCGGCCTACGCGGGGGCGCACCGGTTCGGCGTCGAGGTGTTCGAGCCGGCGACGTCCAACGTGCTCATGGCCGCGCTGCTGGTTCACGACCTGCACACCGGCGGTGGTCCGGCGCACGAACACCCGTGGCAGGACGAGGCGTACGCCGCGGTGCACGGCGGGCTGTGGCGGTCGGCCTACGCCCCGCGCAGCGCGCTCGGCCTGGCCGCCCTGCTCGGCTACGGCGCCGCCCGCAGCTGACGGAGGACCTCCCTGCCCTCCGCCGCTCGCACGCTCGCGGCGGAGGGCAGGGAGGCCGATGGTGGGGGCAGAGGGTCCTCTGTCAGCCGTGGGGGGCGGTCGTGGGCCGGCGCAGCGCCTGCTGCACGGTCTCCAGGACGTCCGCCTCCGCCAGGCCGAGCCGGCGTGCCGCGGCGACCAGCCGGCCGGTGGCCTCGGCCAGCTCCGCTCCGTCCGCCGTCGCCGCCGCACTGACGACCGCCCCGCGGCCGCGGCGCAGCTCGATCAGTCCTTCGTCCCGCAGCAGCTGGTACCCGCGCAGCACCGTGTGCACGTTGACGTCGAGCGAGGCGGCGAGGTCGCGGGCCGCCGGCAGCCGGTCGCCGGGGCCGATCGCGCCCGTGGCGATGTTCCGGCGGACCGCCGCAGCCACCTGGTCGCCCAGCGGGACCTGAGAGGCCGGGTCGATCCCGATCAGCACACCCGGCTCCGCTCGGCGAGGGTGTTGACCAGGGCGGCGGCGATCGCGGCGTCGTCGACGGTGACCAGGAAGCGGGAACCGTCGGCGAGCCCCAGGTCGAGCGCCTCGCCGCTCCGGAGGACGACCGCCGTCCGCTCGCCGCGCATCCGCAGCCCCCAGCCGCCCATCTCCCGAGCCCGGACGTCGGACCGCCCGGCGCGGATCACGCGGGCCAGCGGAACGTGCACGCGGGGACGCGGGACGAGGCTCGGGCGGACGCTCACGCCGGTGTGGTCGACGGTGACGCGGACGGAGGTGGTCGGGGCCAGCAGGACGGCGACCACCAGGGCCGGGACGCCGGCGCCGGGGGTGACGGTGGCGGACAGCGCCACGCCCACACCGGCGAGCGCCACGGCGCCGACCAGCATCGGGCGAGCCACCACCACGCGGGTCCACACGGCGCGGCCGCCTGCCGGCAGCTCGATCCGGGGCGCGTCCGGCGGTGGCGGCCCCTGCGCCTCGGTCGGAGCCGGCACCCGTGCCAGCGCCCACCCCAGGAGGCTTCCCCCACCCAGTGCCAGGGCCACCACCGGCAGCAGCCACCCGGGTGCCGGCTCTCCCAGGACGCTGCCGCGGTCGAGGCTGGCGACGAGCAGGACCGCCGGGCCGGCGGCGAGCACGGCGGCTGACCCCACAGAGGCGGCCGCGAGCACCCGCAGCCCGGCCGGGTTCCGTCGCAGGTTGCGTGCCAGGAGGCCCCACAGCAGGGCCAGGGCGGTGCCGATCGCGAGCGCCGTCGCGGCGAACGTCCCGGCCGCGGTGACGTCGTCGACGACTCCGCCAGCGCCGACGTGCGACGCCACCCCAGCAGGGAGCCGGTCGCGCCAGGCCAGCGCAGCGAGGGCCACCGCCCCGGTCGCGAGGAGAGGTGACCCGACGACGACGGGGACGATGCGCTGCACCTTGACCTCCAGATTGTTCTAGTTCAGCTAGAACAATCCTGGCACACCGGGCGACTGGTTGACAAGGCCGTGACCGGAGGACCGTGTCGGGCAGCGAGAGCGTCGCCGGCGCATCGCCTCGGGAAAGTCGCTGCTCAGCGGCCCGGAACTGTCGTACCCCGTACGTATGTTCGGGTCATGCCGCAGCTCACCGGTCAGGTCTCGCCCATGGAGGGCGTGCTGGTCGACTGGGCGCTCGCCCAGTCGGCCGACCTGCCGCGCCTGCCCGTGGAGCTGCTGTCCCGGGAGCAGAAGGCCGCCGAGCTGCAGCGGCTGCAGGCCCGCAGGGCGATGGCGGCGGCCTACGAGGCCGAGCTGGTGCTGGGCCTGGCCGCCGACACCCCCGACACCCTGGACCCGCCGGCGGACCAACCCGGCGCACAGCGGGGATCGTGGGCGCCGGAGCCGGAGCTGCCCGGGGTGTCGCAGTTCTTCACGTCCGAGCTGGCGATGGTGCTCAACTGCGGCCGCCGCACCGCGGCGAACCTGGCGCAGCGGGCCTGGGTCTACCGCGCGCAGCTGCCGGGCACCTGGACGGCGCTGGCCGCCGGCGCCCTGGACGAGCCCCGCGCCAAGGTGCTCGCCGACGTGCTCCAGCACACCGCACCGGCGGTCGCCCGGGCGGTGGAGGCCCGGCTGCTGCCCGAGGCCACGCAGCTGTCCACCGGGCGGCTGCGGGCCCGGGCGGTGGCGCTGCTGCTGGAGCTGGACGCCGACGCCGTCGACGCCCGCCGCACCGACGCCCGCCGGCGGGCCGACGTGCGCACCTATCCCTCGCCGCTGGAGGGCATGGCCACCCTGGCCGCCGAGCTACCCGCGGACGAGGCCGCGGAGGCCTACGACCTGATCGACCAGCTCGCGGCCATGGCCAAGGCCGACGGCGATCCCCGCCCGATCGGCCAACTGCGCGCCGCGGTGCTCACCGACCTCATCCGCCGCCCCTGGGACACCGGCCGGCCCACGGCCACCGCCCACCTGACGGTCACCGCCGCGCTGGACGCCCTCGAAGGCGTCTCAGACGCGCCGGGATCGGTCAACGGGCTGCCGATCACCGCCGGCCACCTGCGCGAGCTGCTGGCCCGCCTGGGCGCGCTGGCCCTGCGCGCACCCGTGGGCGGATCGCTGACCCTCGCCCTCACCGACGCCGACGGCGCGCTGCGGGCCACCACCACCCCCGACCGGCTGGCCCGGCTGGCCCGCCGCGGCTGCCGCGCCCACCCGGAGGTCGACTGCGGCTGCCCGGTGCTGCAGCGCCCGGCGCCGACCGACGCGTACACCCCCACCGCCGCCCAGCACGCCTTCCTCACCACCCGGGACCGGGCCTGCCGGTTTCCCACCTGCGGGCAGCGGGTGGGGTGGGCCGACCGCGACCACGTCGTCCCCCACGCCCACGGTGGGGCCACCGACTGCGCCAACTTGTGCTGCCTGTGCCGCAGCCACCACCGGCTCAAGACCTTCGCCCGCGGCTGGCGCTTCGCCATGGA
>DATIMX010000569.1:0-2443 GCA_035474935.1 Geodermatophilus sp.
GGCAGCGTGTCGAGCAGCCCGACGGCCGGGTCGACCAGCGACGGGTCGTGGTACTCCCAGCCCGGCTGGTGCTCCTCCGAGCCGCGGTGGTGGTCGACGGTCACCACCTGCCGGCCCGTCTCGCGCGCCGCGGCGGCCAGGTAGAGCGCCGACCTCCCCATCCAGCTGCCGACCTCGAGCAGCGGTCCCGGGACGGCGACGGTGCGGGCCGCGTCGTACAGCGCCGTCCCCTCGTCGTCGGGCATGAAGCCGGGGGCGGCGCGGGCGGCGGTCAGGAGGTCGGCGGGCGGCAGGGGCGGGTGGGACACCGGCACAGCCTCGCTCACCGGGCGAGGCGGGCGCGCAGCGCGGTCAGCCGCTGGTCGGTCGCCGCGCCCGCCCGGCTGCCGGCGGCCTTGGCGAAGAAGGCGCCGGCCGCCGTCGTCACCGGGACCGCGAGGACGAGCCCGATCGAGCCGACCAGCGTGCGGATGACCTCCTCGGCCAGGGCGGCGCTGGTGAGCGTCGTCCACCACGACCGGTCGGACAGCTCGAAGATCAGCAGCGCCGGCAGCGCGGCGCCCGCGTAGGCGAAGACGATCGTGTAGACGGTCGAGGCGATGTGGTCGCGGCCGACCGCCATCCCGCGGCGGTAGAGCTCCCGCCCCGGCATGCCCGGGTCGACCTCGTGCAGCTGCCAGATGGCCGAGGCCTGCGTGATGGTCACGTCGTTGAGCACGCCGAGCCCGGCGACGGCGATGCCGGCGAGCACGAGACCGGAGAAGTCGAGGGTCGGGTCGTACCCCTGCAGCGTCACGGTCTCCTCGCTGGTGAGTCCGGTCAGCCGCGCCGTAGCCACGGCCACGGCGCCGAGGACGGCGACCAGCGTCAGCCCGAAGAGGGTGCCGACCAGCGCCGTCGTCGTCCGGGCGGAGAAGCCGTGCGCCAGGTAGAGGACGACGAACATGATGGCCGCCGAACCCACCAGGCTGATCAGCGCCGGCGGGGAGTCCCCGAGCAGGCCGGGCAGCAGGAACTGCAGCATGATGAAGAAGGCGAACGCCAGGCCGACGAGCGAGGCCAGCCCGCGCAGCCGGGCGACCGCCACGGTCACGACGGCGAAGGCCAGGGTCAGGGCGATGATGGGGACGTCGCGGTCGTAGTCGAAGAAGGCGTACCCGGTCCCGCCCTGGGCGCCGGGGTCCCTGGTGAGGACGAGGACATCACCCACGTCGATCCCGCCGGCGTAGACCTCTGCGGGGAGCTCCAGCTGCTGGAATTCCCCCGCCCCGTCGCCCTCGAGCACCTCGACGACGACGGTCGCACAGGTCAGCTGCTGAGCGACCTGCCCACCGCCACCGGGGATCGAGCAGTCGAACGGCTCGACGGAGGAGACCCGCCCCTCGGGGTAGGTCGTCCCCGGCGGGGAGAACTGCACCGCCGCCTGCTCGGCGCGGGTCGGCTCGTCGGCGGGCCAGAGCACCACCAGCCCGACGACGGTCGCCAGGCCGACCGGCACGAGCAGCAGGAGCATCAGCCAGACCGCGCGCCGTCTCCGGGCGAGCACCTCCGGCGTCGGCGGCGGCGCGTCCGGATCGGGACCGTGGCTGTGGGAGTGGCTCGGCGGCACCCGGCCAGGCTAGGAGCTCCGCCGCGGCGCGCCGTCCGCGACACCGGCACTCAGCCGGCGCCGCCCTCCCGGTCGACCCGGTCGTCCTCCACCGCCCGGTCCTCCTCGACCGGGAAGCGCAGCCACAGCCCCGACAGCTGCAGGGGCCGGGCGACCGCGGCCGGCGGGGCGACGAGCGCGACCTCCACGCCACGCGGCTGGCCCAGCTTCTGCAGCTGCACCAGCACGGCCATGCCGGCGGAGTTCAGGTACGTGGCCGCGCGCAGGTCCAGCCGCACCCGCCGCAGGTCCGGCCGGCCGAGCATCAGGTCGGTCATCGTCCGCACCAGCGGGCGGCGGGCCCCCTCGGTCAGCTCCCCACTGACGGTCAGCGTCGCGACGTCGCCGTCGAGGTCGGTGGTCACCTCCGGTTCCCGGTCGTCGCGCTGCTGCTCGGTCTCACCCTGCGCTCGCGGGGCACTGGTCTCGTCCACGGCCGTCTCCTGCCCCGGGGAGACGCCGCTCACGCGCGGGCGTGCGGGGGACGCACCGGCAGTGCGAGCCACGGCCCGGGCCCACGGGCCGTGGCCCCGCCCGCGCCGGCCCGGATGAGAACCCGGAACAAATCTGCGCGCAGGATGTTTACTCCGGTGCACACGCGAGGTAATCTTCAGTTGCCATTAGAGGTTCACCTCGGGCAGCGAACACACCAGTACGAACACAGGAGGTTGACACAGCGATGGCCATGCTGACCGCCTATGACCCGTTCGCCGCCACGAACGCCGCCTTCCGGGCGCTCGACCAGCTGACCGGCCGGGGCGGTGGGCTGACCGCCCGCCCGCTGTCGGGCATGCC
>DATIMX010000570.1:0-3339 GCA_035474935.1 Geodermatophilus sp.
TCCGAACGCTCGTGTGAACCGGACGTCGCCCTCGACGATGTCGCGCATGTCGCCCACCCCGGAGCGGAACTGCAGCGCCCGCTCGATGCCCATGCCGAACGCGAAGCCGGTGTACTCGGCCGGGTCGATCCCGCACGCCACCAGCACCCGCGGGTTGACCATGCCGCAGCCACCCCACTCGACCCAGCGCGCGCCGTCGCGGTGCTCGGGGAACCAGACGTCGAACTCCGCCGACGGCTCGGTGAACGGAAAGTACGAGGGCCGCCAGCGGGTGACCGCGTCGGCGCCGAAGAGCGAACGGGCGAGGTGGTCGAGCGTGCCGCGCAGGTGCGCCATGGTCAGCCCCCGGTCGACCGCCAGGCCCTCGACCTGGTGGAACACCGGCAGGTGGGTCGCGTCGAGCTCGTCGGTCCGGTAAACCCGGCCCGGCGCCACGATGTAGATGGGCGGTGTGCGGGAGAGCATCGTGCGCGCTTGAACCGGGCTGGTGTGCGCGCGCAGCACCAGGCCGGAGTCCTCGGGGGCGATGAAGAAGGTGTCCATCATCGTGCGCGCCGGGTGGTCGCGGCCGATGTTGAGCGCGTCGAAGTTCAGCCACTCGGCCTCGAGCTCGGGGCCCTCGGCGACCTCGTAGCCCATCCCGACGAAGATGTCGGCGATCCGGTCGGTCAGCGTGGTCAGCGGGTGCCGGGCGCCGCGGGGCAGCCGGTCCCACGGCAGCGTGACGTCGACCCGCTCCTCGGCCAGCACCCGGGCGTCGCGCTCGGCCTCCAGCGTGGCCTTGCGGGACTCGTAGGCCTCGGTGACCGCGACCCGGGCGGCGTTGACCCGCTTGCCGGCGTCGGCGCGGGCGGCCGGCGGCAGGGCGCCGAGCTCGCGGCGGGCCAGCAGCACCGGCGCGCGGTCCCCGAGGTGGGCCGGGCGGACGGCGGCCAGCTGCTCGAGGTCGCCGGCGCCGGCGAACGCCCGCTGGGCCTCGGCGACCGCGGCGTCGAGGGCCTCGGGTGAGAGGGCGGCGACCTGCTTGGGGTCGTAGGGGTCGTTGGCGCCAGACACGGGAGGCCATTCTGCCCGGGGCCGCGCGGGCGCTGCTGCCGGGCTTCGCCCCCTCGGCGAGATCGCGTGATCTCGCACGGTCGAGCGGCGTACGACGTGCGAGATCACGCGATCTCGCCGGAAGAGGGACAGACAACGCAACGGGAGCGCCAACCCACCCCGGCCGTGGAAGCCGGCCCCGTGTTGGGTGTTCCACGAGCTGGTGACGCGGACGAGCGGCCGGGTGAGGAGGGCGAGATGGCGGTGCTGCTCGCGCTGGCCAGCGCGGTGGTGTACGGCGCGGCCGACTTCTGCGGTGGCCTGGCCGCTCGGCGGGCCACCGCGTTCGCCGTCGTGGCCCTCGCCCAGCTCGCCGGGCTCCTCGCGGTGGGCGCCCTGCTGCCGTGGCTGGGCGGCGACCCCGCCGGCACCGACCTGGCCTGGGGCGCCGCGGCCGGACTGGCGGGCGCCACCGGGCTGGTCCTGTTCTACCGGGCGCTGGCCGAGGGCGTCATGAGCGTCGTCGCCCCGGTGACCGCGGTGTCGGCGGCCGCCCTGCCGGTGCTCGGCGGCCTGCTGCTCGGCGAGCGGATCGGGTCGTTGGCGGTCGCGGGCATCGCGCTGGCCCTGGTCGCCGTCGTCCTCGTGGCGGCCGAGGACGGGCTGGGCTCGCTGCGCACCGCCCGGCCGGCCAACCTGCTGCCCGCACTGGCCTCCGGCGTGGCCTTCGGCCTGTTCTTCGTGCTGCTCGACCGCACCCGGGAGGCCGCCGAGCTCAGCCCGTTGGTGGCCGCGCGCGTGGTCGCGCTGCTGGCCGTGGTCCTGGTCGCGCGGCTGGCCTCCCGGTCGCTGTCGGTCCCCCGCGGGGTGCTGCCCGTGGTGGTGCTGGGCGGGATCGGGGACATGACGGCCAACGCGCTGTTCCTGCTCGCCGCCCAGCAGGGCCAGCTGGCGATCACCGGCATCCTGGCCTCGTTGTACCCGGTGAGCACCGTCGTCCTGGCGCAGGTCGTGCTGCGCGAACGGCTGGTCGCGACGCAGGCGGCCGGACTGGCGGCGGCCGGCGCGGCCGTCGTCCTCATCGCGCTGCCGACCTGAGACTCCCCCGATGGGGCGAGTCCACCGTCGTCCTGGCTCAACGCGGGGTCCCGGCGTCCGATGGGTGGACGTGACCATCACCCCTGCCGCTCCCGCGACGACCATCGACGACGTCCTGCGGAACGGGACGGTGCGCAGCGTCTTCCAGCCCATCGTCGAGCTCGACTCCGGCCGCGTGGTCGCCTACGAGGCCCTGGCCCGCGGGCCGCAGGGCCCGCTCGAGCGCCCGGATCAGCTCTTCGCCGCTGCCCGCGAGGCCGGCCGGCTCGCCGAGCTGGACGCCGCCTGCCGCAACGCGGCGCTCACCGGCGCGCTGGCCGCCGGCCTGCAGGCACCGCTCACCTTGTTCGTCAACGTCGAGCCGGAGGTGCTCGACCGCGCGCCCCTGGAGGACCTGCTCGCCATCGCGCAGTCCGCCCCGGGCGGGCTGCGGGTGGTCCTGGAGATCACCGAGCGGGCACTGGCCACCCGCCCGGCCGAGCTGCTGCGCACGGTCGAGCGGGTCCGCTCGGTCGGCTGGGGCGTCGCGGTGGACGACGTCGGCGCCGAGGCGATGTCCCTGGCGTTCATGCCGCTGCTGCGCCCCGACGTGGTCAAGCTGGACCTGCGGCTGGTGCAGGAGCGCCCCGGCCCCGCGATCGCCGAGATCATGAACGCGGTCAACGCGCACGCCGAGCGCACCGGCTCGGTGGTGCTCGCCGAGGGCATCGAGGACGAGGCCCACCTCGCCATGGCCCGCGCGCTGGGCGCGACGCTCGGCCAGGGCTGGTTGTTCGGCCGCCCCGGCCCCGGCCCGGTCGAGGGGGCGGTGCCCGGCTCGCTGGTGCTGCCCTCGCAGCTGCCCGACACGGTGAGCCAGGACGCCGACGTCTCGCCGTTCGCCTGCCTGCCGATCGACGTCCCGCTGCGCGAGGCGCCCAAGGCCCTGCTCATCGAGCTGTCCAAGCAGCTCGAGCGGGAGGCGCTGCGGCTGGGCGCCGCCTCGGTCGTGGCGGCCACCTTCCAGGAGGCCCGGCACTTCACGCCGGCGACGACGCTGCGCTACCGCGACCTGGTGGAGCGCACCGGCTTCGTCTGCGCCCTCGGCGAGGACCTGCCGGTCGAGCCCCTGCCCGGCCTGCGCGGCGCCGCGCTCGACCCGGCGGACCCGGTCCGCGGCGAGTGGGACGTCACCGTGCTCGGCCCGCACTTCTCCGCCGCGCTGCT
>DATIMX010000571.1:0-8032 GCA_035474935.1 Geodermatophilus sp.
CCGACCGGCTGGCCGGCGCCCTCGACCGGCCGCTGACCCTGCGGTGTTCCGGCGCCGGCGACGTGACCGGTGTCCTCGTCGAGGTGGGCGCCGACTGGCTGCTGCTGACCGACGACAGCCGGCGGGAGGTGCTCGTGGCGCTGTCGACCGTGCGGACGGTCGCCGGGCTGGGACGCGCGACGGCCCCGGCCGCGGACGCCGGTCAGGTGCGTGCGCGGCTGGACCTGCGGCTGGCGCTGCGCGGGCTGGCCCGCGACCGCAGCGTCGTGCAGGTCGTCCTGGACGACGGCGCGGTGTACGTCGGCACCGTGGACGGCGTCGGTGCCGACCACGTCGAGCTGGCCGAGCACGCCGCCGACCAGCCGCGCCGGGCGGCAGCCGTGCGAGGGGTGCGGGCGATCGCCCTGCCGGCGGTGGCGGTCGTGCGGACGCTGGTGCCCGGGCTGGACTGACCGCTCGGCGCCGGTCGGGGACCACGAGCCGGGCCGGACCGACCCGGGCGCCGTGCGGGTCGGGCTGCGCCCGGGCGCCGTACGGGCTCAGCCCCGGCGGCGCCCTCCAAGGCCGGTCGACGCGTCGTCCTGCTCGGCCTGCTCCTCGACGGCTGACTCCGCGGGCACGGTACCGGCGCGCGCCTCGGCGTACTTCTGCGCGATGAAGCGCTCGAGCTCCTCGTTCTCGACCCGCCACTGGCCGCGGCCACCGATCTGGATGGCGATCAGCTCCTTGCGGCGCACCAGCGCGTAGGCCTGCGACCACGAGACGTTGAGGATCTCGGCGACGTCGTCGAGGGTCAGGAACCGCGGTGTGGGCATCAGGTCTCCGTCCGGTCCCGGCCAGTCTGGCAGCCCCGTCCGGGTGGCATGCGCGCTGTCCACAGCCCCGAACGTGTGGACAGCGCCTGCACGCAGCGGCGTACCTGTCCCATCATCTCGGTCCGACCGTGGGCCCATCCGGGCCGTCCACGGCTCCCGCTCAGATGGAGGACCGCCGGCTGTGAGCGCCACGCGCACCGTGCCCACCGCCCCGGGGGCGACCACCCCGGGCACCGCCGCCCCCGTGCCGGGGTCGGCACCGCGACGGGTCCGGCCGCCGCGCTGGCTCGACCTCCGGCTGGTGCTCGGCGTCCTGCTGGTGCTCGGCTCGGTCCTGCTCGGGGCCCGCGTGGTCGCCGCCGCCGACGCGACGGTGCCCGTGTGGTCGGCCGCGGGCGACCTCGCGGCCGGCACGGTGCTCACCGCCGGGGACCTCGTGGCCGTCGACGTCCGGCTGGACGACGTCGCCGGCGCCTACCTCGCGACCAGCACGCGACCTGACGGCCGGACCCTCGCCCGTGCGGTGCGCAGCGGGGAGCTGCTGCCCCGGACGGCGCTGGAGGAGCCGGCCGAGCTGGTGCAGCTGGCGCTGCCGGTGCAGGCCGGCTACGTGCCGCCGGGGCTGGATCGCGGACAGGTGGTCGACGTCTACGCCGTCGCCGACCCCGCGGCCGGTGCCACCGGGGCCGGTGACGTCAGCGTGGCCCTCGTCGTGGCTGCGGCTCCGGTGCAGGCGATCTCGGGCCGCACGGAGGGGGTGCTGTCGACGGCCACGACCACCGTGCAGGTCGTCGTCTCGGTGCCGGCCGACCAGGCACCCGCGGTGCTCGGCGCGATCGGTGGCCGCCCCCTGGTCGTCGTCGTGCACGGTTCGGTGGACGGCGCCGGCGGTGCGGCGTCGGGCCCGACCACCGCCGCGCCGTCCGTCACACCGTCGACGTCCGCGCCCGCGCCGTCGACGTCCGCGGCCGCGCCGTCGACCTCCGCCCCCGCGGCTCCTGCGGCGACCCCGTCGGCCACCGCACCGGCCCGCTCCGCGGCCGGGTCCGCGCCGCCGGCGGCTGGAGCTGCGGGCCCGGGCCCGGGCGTGGGTGCGCCGTCGGCCGCGCCCTCCGCCGCCCCGCCGTCCCAGCAGGGCGCGCAGGCGCGCAGCGTCCCGACGGCCGGGACCCCCTGATGGCGCTGCAGGTCTTCACCGCCGTCACCGGTGCCGGATGGGAGTCGGCGCTCGTGGGCGCCCTCGACCGGGCCGACCACGGCGTCACCGTCGTCCGCCGGTGCGTGGACGTCTCCGAGCTGCTGGCCGCGGCGGCCACCGGGACCGCGCAGGCCGCGCTCCTGTCGGCCGACCTGCGCCGCCTCGACGGGGACGCCGTCGCCCGGCTGGCGGCGGTCGGCGTGGCCGTCGTGGGACTGGTCGACCCCGGCGACGAGCGCGCCACCGACCGGCTCCACGGCCTGGGGATCGGCCGGGTCCTGCCGGCCGACGCCGAGCCCGAGGCCATCGCCCGGGCACTGCGCGAGGCGGTGGCCGGAGGCTCGCCCGCCGGCCGGGACATCGCCGACCCGCGGGCCGCGCTGCCCGCGCACGGGCTGCCGGAGCCGGCGCCGCATCGGTCGGCCGGACGCGGCCGCGTGATCGCGGTCTGGGGTCCGACCGGCGCACCCGGCCGCACCACCGTCGCCGTGGGGCTCGCCGACGAGGCCGCCCGGCTGGACGTGTCGACCCTGCTGGTCGACGCCGACGTCTACGGAGGCGTGGTGGCCCAGGTGCTCGGCCTGCTCGACGAGTCGCCCGGGCTGGCCGGCGCGGCGCGGCAGGCGGCCGCCGGGACCCTCGACGAGGCGGCGCTCGGCCGGCTGGCCTGGGCGGTGCGCCCGCGGCTGGGCGTCCTCACCGGGCTGGCGCGAGCGGACCGCTGGCCCGAGCTGCGGCCGCACGCCGTGGCGGCCGTCCTGGAGGAGGTGCGCCGCAGCGCCGAGCTCACCGTGGTCGACTGCGCCTTCAGCCTCGAGGAGGACGAGGAGCTGTCCTTCGACACCGCGGCGCCCCGGCGCAACGGCGTGACGCTCACCGTCCTGGAGGCCGCGGACACCGTGCTGTGCATCAGCGGGGCGGACCCGGTGGCCCTGCAGCGCAGCATCCGGGCCCTCGGCGAGCTGCGCGACGTGCTACCCGACGTCGAACCGGTCGTGGTCGTCAACCAGGTGCGGCGTGGACCGGTGCCCGGCGACCCCCGCCGCGAGATCGGCGACGCGCTGGAGCGCTTCGCCGGCCGCGAGGTGGGGTTCTTCCTGCCCGCCGACCGTCGCGCCACCGACGCGGCCCTGGCCGATGGACGCGCGTTGGCCGAGGTCGCGCCGTCCTCTCCGCTGCGCACGGAGCTGCGGGCGATGGCCGCCGCGCTCACCGGCGTGCCGGTGCCGGCGTCCGGCCGGGGACGTCCGCGACTGCGCCGACGTGCCGGGTGAGGCGACGGGCGCCGCTCCACGCGGGGCTGTCGGTCCGGCGGTGCCGCGCCGTAGCGTGAGCGCACCGACCGGGAGGAGACCGAAGGTGGAGCGCCTGACCACCCTGGACGCGTCGTTCCTCTACCTCGAGAAGCCGGACAACCCGATGCACGTGGCCGGCGTCCTCGTGCTCGAGCCGCCGGCGGGCGGCCTGGACGCGATCGCCGCTCTGATCGAGGGTCGGCTCCCGCTGGTGCCGCGCTACCGGCAGCGGGTCCTCGAGGTGCTCGGGCACCTGGCCAACCCGGTGTGGGCCGACGACCCGGACTTCGACATCGAGTACCACGTCCGCCGGTCCGCGGTACCACGGCCGGGGACGCAGGCCCAGCTGCTGGACCTCGTCTCCCGGGTGGTCGCCCGCCCGCTGGACCGGGGGCGGCCGCTGTGGGAGGTCTACCTCGTGGAGGGCCTGGCCGAGGGCCGGGTCGCGGTCATCACGAAGACGCACCCCGCGCTGGTCGACGGACTGGGCACAGTCGACATCGGCCAGGTCCTGCTCGACGACTCGCCGGACGCCATGGTCCCGGCGCCCGGCCCGTGGCGACCCCGCCGGCTGCCCGGCGCGCTGCAGCTGGTCGGCGAGGCCGTGGCGGAGTACGCGGCGCGCCCGACGGCGGTCGTCGAGACCGCGCGGCACGCCGTCACCGACGCGCGGGCCAGCGGCGCCCGACTGACCAGCGCGGCCGGGGGCGCGGTGCGGGCGGCGCGGTCGGCGTTGTTCCCGGCTCCGCGCACTCCACTCGACGCGACGCACGGCAGCCAGCGCCGGGTCGCCGTGGCACGGGCCGATCTCGACGACGTCAAACGGGTACGCAAGGCACACGGCGGAACGGTCAACGACGTGCTGCTGACCGTGGTGACCGGAGCACTGCGGGACTGGCTGCTGTCGCGGGGCCAGGCAGTCGTGGGGTCGACCTCGGTGCGGGCGCTGGTGCCGGTGTCGGTGCAGGACGACGAGGAGGAGGCGCCGGGCACTCGGGTGTCGAGCTACCTGGTCGACCTCCCCGTCGGCGAGCCCAGCCCGCGGGTGCGGCTGACGCGGCTGAGCTTCGCGATGCGCGGCGTGAGCCAGCACGGCCGGTCGGTCGGAGCGGACGCGCTCATCGCGCTCACCGGCTTCGCCCCGCCCACGCTGCACGCCCTCGGCGCCCGGGCGGCACGTGGCCTGTCCCGCCGGATGGCCAACCTGGTGGTCACCAACGTGCCGGGGCCGCAGGTCCCGCTGTACGCCGCCGGCGCCCGGATGCTCGAGGTGTTCCCCGTGGTCCCGCTCGCCCCGGGGCAGGGGCTGTCGGTGGGCATCACCAGCTACGACGGTCGTGTCTTCTTCGGCCTGAACGCCGACCGCGACGGTGTCGGGGACGTCGACGTGCTCGCCGACCTCATCGAGCAGGAGCTCGCCGTCCTGGTCGAGACCGCGGGCTGACCCGCGGCCCGCGGGGCCGTGTTCCCGCCGGGATACCGTCGTGCGTCCCCTCGGCGCGAAGGAGCCAGCCCGGTGCGTGTGTACCTGCCCGCAACGACCAACGTCCTGCGGACGCTCGTGGACGAGGGGCGCCTGACCGGGCCGCTCACCGCCTTCGCGGTCACCCCGGGCCTGCGCGACTTCTACGCCCTCAGTGACGCCGGGGCCGACGAGGAGGAACTGGAGTACGCCGCCCTCCTCGCGGCCGCGCGGGCCAGTCTCCGGCTGATCGACGTCGACCCCTCCGCCGCCCGACGCCGCGTCGTGCTGGCCGCCGACGTCCCCGGCTCCGCGGTCACCGAGGTCGAGGACCCGGACGCCGACCGCGGTGCCGTCCGCATCAGCGGGGACGTCGCCCTGGCCGCGGTCGCCAGCGCGCACGTCGACGGTGCGGAGGCCGAGGACGACGTCCGGGCGGCGGTCGGCGTCGTGCTCGAGGCCGACCTCGGCAGCGAGGACGCCCAGTTCGTCGTCGACCAGGCCGAGGGGCACGAGCTCGCCTGGTACGCCACCCAGGAGATCGGGACGCTGCTCGAGCTGTTGTGATGCCGGGACGGGCGGCCGGTCACCACGCTGCACCGCAGGCTCCGGTGCCTCCCGCGGCCGGGACCCGGTCCGGCGGCGGTTCGCGACGGGCGACCTGCACCCGCTCGGCCGCACCCGCCACCACCAGCCAGCCCGAGCCGGGGCGTGCGGGGACCGGTGTGCGGGGGAGCCGGATGCCCAGCAGGTCGGCGTCCCCGTGCCCCGGCGACAGCAGCAGGCTGCTGCGCCGCCGCCGCATCGCGGGCACCGGGCCCCGGTAGGCCGCTGACAGCTCGGCCGCCGTCCCGGCCACGAGGAGGACGACGTCCGGCACGGCCTCGGCCGCGGTGAGCGCGCCGAACACGGCGGAGTCCCCCAGGTCGGCGGAGTCGTCGACGACCACGGCGCCGGGGGCGCCGCGCAGCCCGGCGAGCCACTCCTGCCAGCCGGCGAGGTCCGTCGCGGCCAGCCGAGACAAGGCGGGGGTGCTCCCCGCCGACGCGCGGTCGGGGTCCCGGACGACCTGCAGGACCGCGGCCCCCGCAGCGGCGAGGTGGCGCGCCGAGCACGCCAGCGCCGTGGTCCGTCCGCTACCCGGCGGCCCGGCGACGAGCAGGCCGCCGGTGCGGGCCAGGTCGACGGTCAGCACGCCGCCGTCGTCACCCCCCGGCCCGAGCGGCAGCAGCAGCGGGTGCCCGCCGCCGGTCGGGCCCGGCAGCGGCAGCACGGGGTCTGTCGGGAGCTCGGGGATCGACAGCGGACCCCCGTGGCGGGGCGCGTCGGGCCGGGTCCTGGGCAGCTCACGGGGCAGGACGAGCTGGCACTCCCGGGCCTCCTCCCCGACCAGCGCCCGACCGGGTGGTCGGTGTCCGGGCACGTCGCGGGCCGGGATGCCGGCGACGGCGTAGTCGGCGCGGTCGGGCAGCGGCAGGACCAGCCGGGTGCCGACGACGTTGGCCAGCCGACCGCCCGGGACGGCGCGATCGGCAGTGAGCAGGCACGTCAGCCCGGCCGCCCCGCCGTCCCGGACCAGGCGCAGCAGCGCCGCCGACCCGCGGCCGGGATCGGACTCGTCGAGCTGCGTCATGACCGACTCGGCGCCGTCGACGAGCAGCAGCAGGTGCGGGCGAGGCCCACCGGGCGGTGCCGCGCGCCGTGCCGCGACCTCCTGCGTCAGCCGGTCCAGCAGCCGCACGGTCCGCAGGGCGTCGTCCCCACCGACCGCGGTGCCGGTGTGCGGGAGGCCGGTCACCGCCGCGGCCAGTCCGCCGCCGCCGTGGTCGAGCACGTGCACGTGCAGCCGGTCGGGTCCGAGCGCAGTGACCGCTTCGGCGAGCGCGGACCGCAGGAACGTCGTCCGCCCGCTGCGCGGACCGCCGACCGCGAGCCAGCCGCCCGCTCGGTCCAGGTCCAGCTCCAGCGGCTCCTGTGTCTGCGCGTCCGGGCGGTCGAGCAGTCCCAACCGCAGTCGGGAACTCGGACCGCTCCCCGCGAGGTCCCGCAGGTCCACGGCGGACAGGCGGTCGGGCAGGGCGGGACGCCACGGCCGGTGCGGCCGCGGCAGTCCCGTCTCGACGGCCCGGCGCGCCAGCTCCGCGGTGAGCCGGGCCAGGTCGCTGGACCCGGCCGGCACCTCCTCCGCCACCGGGACGACGGGTGCCGGCCAGCCCCACGGCCTCACCTGCGGTCCGGCGTCCCGGACACCGCGCGGCCCGCCGCTGACCCGTGCCGCCTGGAACGGCACGGGCGGGCCGCCACCGGTCCGCAGGTAACCGCGGCCGGGGACGTCCACCGGCAGCACGGCGGCGTGTGCCGAGCCGAGCACGTCGCGGGACTCGGCCTCGTCGGTCGTCCGCAGGCAGATGCGCAGTGTGCAGTTGGCGCGGATCTCCGGGGAGACGACGCCGCCGGGACGCTGGGTCGCCAGCACCAGGTGCACGCCGAGCGAGCGCCCCCGCTGCGCGATGCCGACGAGCCCGGACAGGAAGGCGGGCAGTTCCTCGGCCAGCCCGGCGAACTCGTCCACGACGATCACCAGGCGGGCCAGCTCCACCGACTCGGGCAGGACCGCCAGGTCGGGGACGCCGTGAGCGGCGAGGAGCGCCTCGCGGCGGGTGAGCTCGGCGGTGAGCGACCGCAGCGCCCGGGCGGTCGTCGCGCCGTCGAGGTCGGTCAGCAGACCCACGGTGTGCGGGAGCTCGGCCGCCTCGGCGAACGCCGCTCCACCCTTGTAGTCGACGAGCAGGAACGAGCACCGGTCCGGCGGGTGGGTCAGGGCCAGGCCGGCGATCAGCGTCTGCAGCAGCTCGGACTTGCCCGAACCCGTGGTCCCGGCGACCAGGGCGTGCGGGCCCTGCCGGCAGAGGTCGATGCGGGCCGGCCCGTCGGCCGTGCGCCCCAGCGTGGCGACCAGGGAGTCGCGCGCCCGGTTCCAGCTGCCGGTGAGCCGCTCGTCGTCGTCCAGGGCCAGTCCGACGGCGGGCAGGTCGAGCAGCCGGACCGACCGGGGCAGGGACCCCGCCGTCCCGGCCGGGACGAGCACGGCGAGATCCCGGGCCAGTGCCGCGGCCGCAGACATCGGCAGCCGGTCGACCACGATCCCGGCCTGCTCGGCTGCTCCGGTCCGGCGCAGGACGGCGAGATCACCGGTCTCGCCGCCCAGGTGCAGGACGGCGTCGACCGGTACCGGCAGCTGCTCGGGCGTCTCCGCCGCCGT
>DATIMX010000572.1:0-2347 GCA_035474935.1 Geodermatophilus sp.
GCGCAGGCCGAGGCCGCGGTCGGCGTCCCGGGCGCACAGCTGCGCGAGGTCGCGGTGGTCGACGTCGTGCCCAACCCCAAGCAGCCCCGTCAGGTCTTCGACGACGAGGCGCTGGAGGAGCTCACGTACTCCGTCCGCGAGTTCGGCCTGCTGCAGCCGATCGTCGTGCGCGAGCGCCTCGAGGGCGGTTACGAGCTCATCATGGGCGAGCGACGGCTGCGGGCCGCCCGCGCCGCCGACCTGAAGTTCGTGCCGGCGATCATCCGGGACACCACGGACGACGCGCTGCTGCGCGACGCGCTGTTGGAGAACATCCACCGGGTCCAGCTCAACCCGCTGGAGGAGGCCGCGGCCTACCAGCAGCTGCTGGAGGAGTTCGGCGCCACCCACGAGGAGCTGGCCAGCCGGATCGGCCGCAGCCGCTCGCAGGTCACCAACACCATCCGGCTGCTGAAGCTGCCGGTGAAGGTGCAGACCCGCGTCGCCGCCGGGGTCATCTCCGCCGGTCACGCCCGGGCGCTGCTCGGCCTGCCCGACGCCGAGAAGCAGGAGTCGCTGGCCGCGCGCATCGTGGCCGAGGGGATGTCCGTACGGGCCACCGAGGAGGCGGTCGCGCTGGCCGTCGCCGAGGAGCCCACGGCGAAGCGGCGGCCGCGGAAGTTCAACGCGCCGGGCGTGGAGGACCTCGCCGGCCGGCTCTCGGACGCCTTCGAGACCAAGGTGAAGATCCAGATCGGCCGGGCGAAGGGCCGCATCGTCGTCGAGTTCGGTTCCGTCGACGACCTGCAGCGCATCATCGGCCAGATGGCCCCGGACATCACCGGACGCCATCCCGAGGAGTGAGGGCCGTGTGTGTGGCCCCGTCCAGGGCACCGCCCCGAGCTTGCGAGGGGTGGGGAGGACGGGGTCCTCTTTCAGCGGGGGGTGGCGGCCCGTCGGGTCAGCAGCCGGGCGAGGACGTCGCCGAGCGAGGAGCCGGCCGCCTCGACCGCCATCGGGAACATCGAGGTCTCGGTCAGTCCCGGCGAGACGTTCACCTCGAGGAAGTGCACCTCGCCGTCCGGCGTGACGATCGCGTCGGTGCGGGAGAGGTCGGCCAGCCCGAGCACCTCGTGCACCCGGACGGCGATCTCCGCGGCCCGCGCCGCCACCTCGGCCGGCACCCGCGCCGGCGCGTGGTACTCGGTGAGGCCGGGGGTGTAGCGCGCGGTGTAGTCGAAGACCCCCGACTCGGGGGCGATCTCCACCGCGGGGAGCGCCTCGGGGCCGTCGCCGAGGTCGACCACCGAGAGCGCCACCTCCACGCCGTCGACGTAGCGCTCCACCATCACGGTGTCGCCGTAGGCGAAGCAGCTGACCATGGCGGCGGGCAGGTCCTCCACCCGGCTGACCTTCTGCACGCCCAGCGCGGAGCCGCCCGAGGCCGGCTTGACCATGAGCGGCAGGCCGAGGCGGGCGACGATGAGGTCGAGCACCGCACCGGCGCCCAGCTCCCGGAAGGTGCTGTGCGGCAGGGCCACCCAGTCCGGGGTGGCCACCCCGGCGGAGCGGACGACGGACTTCGCGGCCGGCTTGTCCCAGGCCAGCCGGCAGGCGGCGGCGGGTGAGCCGACGTAGGGGACGCCGGCGAGGTCCAGCACCGCCCGCAGCGCGCCGTCCTCACCCGTGGCGCCGTGCAGCGCGATGAAGACGGCGTCCGCGGGCGCGGCGGCCAGGCCCGGCAGCAGCTCGGCGTCGGCGTCGCGCAGCTCGGCCTCCACGCCGGCGCGGGCGAGCTCCTCGGCCACCTGGGTGCCGGAGGAGAGGCTGACCTCCCGCTCGACGTTCAGCCCACCGGCGAGGACGACGGTGCGCAGCGGGTGCGGCGCGGCCTCCTGCCCGGCGGTCGGTGCGGGGGAAGGGTCGCTCACGGGCGGTCCTCGTATCGGTCGCTGTTGGCCGGGCCGACGATCGGGTCGAGGGTGTGCGGCCCCGGGACGGCCCGGAAGGTGCCGGTGTCCACGCCGTCGAAGGTGGAGTGCAGGTCCAGCTCGGCCTCGATGACGCGGGCCAGCCGGCGGACCCCCTCGCGGATCTGGTCCGGCTCGGGGTAGCAGTAGGACAGCCGCATGAACTCCCGACCCGACCCGTCGGCGTAGAAGCCGATGCCGGGCACGTAGGCCACGTGCGCGTTGACCGCCCGGGGCTGCATGAGCTTGGCGTCCAGCCCGTGCGGCAGCTTCAGCCACACGTAGAAGCCGCCGTCGGGCCGGGTCCAGGTGGTGCCCGGCGGCATCAGCGCCTCGAGCGACTCGAGCGTGGCGTCGCGCCGCTCCCGGTACAGCTCGACGAAGTGCTTGATCTGCTC
>DATIMX010000573.1:0-2941 GCA_035474935.1 Geodermatophilus sp.
GTCGGGCAGCGGCGTCTGCACCGGGCCGGCCCCGACGCCGATGCTCCAGCCACCCTCGCGCACCAGCCGGAGGACGACGTCGACGACGACCGCGGGGTCGGCCAGCACCCCCCGGAACTCGTCGCCCGCCGTCCGCTCGAAGGGCAGCACCGTCGGGACGCCGTCCGCCAGCCGCCGCAGGGCGCCGGCGACCCGGTCCGGGCCGCGGCGAGCGGCCTGCTGGCCCACGGTCAGCACGTACCCCACCCCGCAAGTCTGACGACTTTCCCAACCAGCAGCAAGCCTCAGAGCTTGTCGACGACCTCCGGCGGGAAACCACCCGTGGCGATCGGTCCCCAGCGCTCGATGGTCACGCGCAGCAGCGACTTGCCCTGCCGGGTCATCGCCGCCCGGTACTCGTCCCAGTCCGGGTGCTCGCCGCTGATCGCGCGGTAGTAGTCGACGAGCGGCTCCAGCGCCTCGGGCAGGTCGAGCACCTCGGCCCGGCCGTCGACCTGCACCCAGGGGCCGTCGAAGTCGTCGGAGAGCACGCACAGCGAGATGGCGGGATCGCGTCGGGCGTTGGCCGTCTTGGCCCGCTGCGGGTAGGTCGAGACCACGACCCGCCCCTCCTGGTCGAGGCCGCAGGTCACCGGGGACAGTTGCACGCCCCCGCCGCTGCGCCGGGTGACCAGCACCGCCTTGTGGCGGGGGCGGAGGAACTCCTCGAGGGCGGCACGGTCGACGCGGTCGGCGGTCGCGGTTCTCGGCATGGCCCGGACGTTACGACGGCCACGTCATGATCGTCCCGGCCCGTTCCGGGGTACGGCCCATGCTGTGATCGACCGCATGAGGTCCCGACTGCCCGGCCGCCCGGACGCGTCGTCCGCCCCGAGCGCGGGCGACGACGCCACGGCCACAGCGCGGACGCCCAGCTTCGCCGCGGTGCCGACGGCCGCGGTCACCGCCAGCCCCGCCCCGGGGACCGAGCGGGGGCCCCGCCTGAAGCGGGGTGTCCGTGCGCTCGCCATCGCCTCCGCGCAGCTGCTGCTCATCGTGGCCGGGCTGGTGGTGATCGGCTGGGTGCTCGGCAGGCTGTGGCCGGTCCTGCTGCCAGTCATCCTGGGCGTGCTGTTCGCGACCGTCCTCTGGCCGCCCACCCGGATGCTGCGGCGGCTCCACTTCCCACCGGCGCTGGCCGCTCTGGTGGTGCTGGTGGCCAGCCTCGCGGTCGTCGGGGCGTTGTTCTCGTGGATCGTCCCGCAGGTCGCCGGCCAGGCCGGCCAGCTGGCCGACTCCGCCACCGCGGGCCTGCAGGACGTGCAGGAGTGGGTCATCGGGCCGCCGCTGAACCTCGGCGAGGACCAGATCGGCCAGGCCGTCGACCAGGTCATCAACAGCGTGCAGAGCAACGCGCAGAACATCGCCGGCTACGCGCTGACCGGCGTCGGCGCGGTCGGCAGTGGCCTGATCAACCTCGTCCTCGCCCTGGTCCTGGCGTTCTTCTTCATCAAGGACGGCCCGCGCTGGATGCCGTGGCTGGCCGCCCAGACCGGCCCCAAGGTGGCCCCGCACGTGGCGGCGCTGTCGTACAAGACGTGGACCACGTTGTCGGAGTTCATCCGGCAGCAGGCCCTGGTCGGCTTCATCGACGCGTTCTTCATCGGCCTGGGCCTGTGGATCCTCGACGTGCCGCTGGTGCTGCCCCTGTCCGTGCTGACCTTCTTCGGCGCGTTCATCCCGATCATCGGCGCCTTCGTCGCCGGCGCCTTCGCGGTGCTCATCGCGCTGGTCAGCAACGGCTGGCAGACGGCGCTGATCGTGCTGGTCATCGTGCTGGTGGTGCAGCAGGTCGAGGGCAACGTGCTGCAGCCGATCCTCCAGGGCCGGGGGCTCAACCTGCACGCGGCCGTTGTCATCCTGGCGGTCACCGCCGGCGGCAGCCTGTACGGCATCCTCGGCACGTTCCTGGGGGTCCCCGTGGCCGCACTGATCGCCGTCGTCTACCGCTACGTCCGCGACGAGCTCGACGGCCGGACGCCGGAGGTCGCCGACGACGGCACCCGGGTGCAGGTCACCGGCGACGACACCGGCGCCACGGTCGTCCGCGAGCGGGTCGCCACTCCGGGGCCGGGTGAGGCGGAGCCCGTGGCCGCCGAGGAGGAGGCCCCGGCCCGGCCGCCGGCCTGACCCCTCCGGGTCCCCCGGGAATGCGGCCGGCACGGGGATAGCTGTAGGTGGCAGACCCGTATCCCGAGGAGGCACCACCGTGGCGCAGCGACCGGAGGAGCTCGTCGAGCTGCTCCCCGAGGCCGAGCCGTTCCTCGCCCGCGAGGCCGCGGTCACCGAGGCCGGCGTGCGCCGCGGGCTGGTGCTCGTGCACGACCTCGCCGGCGAGTTCGACGCGGCCTCGGCCGGCGCGCTGGCCGGTGCGCACCTGCTCGGCGCGCTGCCGCACGAGGTGATCGCCCGGTTCGACGTCGACAGCCTCGTCGACTACCGGGCCCACCGGCCGCGGATCACCTTCCACGGCGACCGCTACGAGTCCTTCGCCGCGCCGGAGCTGCTGCTCTACGCACTGGAGGACGACGCCGGCGAGCCGTTCCTGCTGCTGCACGGCGCGGAGCCCGACTTCGCCTGGGAGCGGTTCGTGGCCGCGGTCGGCGTCCTGGTCGAGCGGCTCGGCGTCACCTCGGTCGTGTCCCTGCAGGCCATCCCGATGCCGGTGCCGCACACCCGGCCGGTCACCGTCACCGCCCACGCGACGCGGCGCTCGCTCATCGCCGAGTACCCGGTGTACTGGGGCGAGGTGCGGATCCCCGGCAGCGTCGCCGCGCTGCTGGAGCTGCGGATGGGCGAGGCCGGCGTCGACGCCTACGGGATGGCCGCGCACGTGCCGCACTACCTGGCGCAGGCGACCTTCCCCGCGGCGTCGCTGACGCTGCTCGAGCACCTGTCCCGG
>DATIMX010000574.1:0-4548 GCA_035474935.1 Geodermatophilus sp.
GATGGTCTTCCACTCCTCGACGATGGCCTTGAGCCGGTCGCCGGCGGCCTTCCACGAGGTGGACTCCGCGGCGATCTGCTCGGCCTCGGCGGCCAGCGCCTCCTTGCGGGCGACCTGCGCGGCCCGGGCGGCGGCCTTCTCGGCCCGGGACTCGGCGGCCGCGGAGTCGGCGGTCTCGACCATGGCGCGAGCGCGGGTGGCCAGCCCGTCCAGGTTGCCGACGGCGGCGGCGGTGGGGATCGACTCGGCCAGCGCCTGCGCCTTGGCCTTGATCTCGGTGGGGTTGCCGGTGTGCGCCCGCAGCCGCGCCTCGAGCAGCGACACCTCGGTCGCGAGGTCGTCGTAGCGGCGGGCGTAGTGGGCCAGCCCCGCCGCCGGGTCGCCGGCCTGCCACGAGCCGACGGCGCGCTCGCCCTCGGCGGTGCGGACGTAGACCGTCCCGTCCTCGTCCACGCGGCCCCACTGCGCGGGGTCGGACGCGGCGGGGGCGTCCGCGGGCGGATGGGGGACGGCGGGCTGTGCTGCGTGGGTCTCCGGTGCAGGGGCCTCCGTTGCGGCGGTCTCCGGCGCGGGGGACTCGGGTGCGGGGGACTCAGGTGCAGGGGCATCCGGTGCGGAGGACTCGGGTGCGGGGGACTCGGGTGCGGGGGACTCGGGTGCAGGGGCATCCAGTGCGGCGGTCTGCGGTGCCTCGGTCTCCGGTGCGGCGGTCTCCGGTGCGGCGGTCTCCGGTGCCTCGGTCTCCGGTGCGGCGGCCTCCGGTGCGGCCTCCTCGGCGGCCCCCGCGGTCGGGTCGGCGAGAGCGGCGTCGCCAGGGGTGGGCGCCGCCGCCGTCCCCGCCTCGGGGGCGACCGCCTCGGATCCGGCCGTCTCGGGCTGGGGCAGCTGCTGCGAGGGGTTTCCGGCGTTCTCCGTGCTCGACACGTGTCGGAGTGTCCCACGCCGCATCCGGGACACTGCTGCGGTGAGCTCAGTCCCGGCCGCCGTCGCCTTCTGCCCGTGCCCGCCGCTGCTGGTGCCGGCCGTGGCCGGGCGGGCCGCGGCGGACACCGCCGTCCTGCGGGCGGCCTGCGCGGCCGCGGTGGACGCGGCGCTGGCCACTCGCCCGGAGGTCGTCGTGGTCGTCGGCGGTGAGGACGGCTGCGGGCGCTTCGGCGACGGCGACGGCGGGGACCTCCGCGGCTACGGCGTCGACCTCGACGTCCCCTTCGCCGGCCGGGTGCGCCCCGGTGGTCGCCGCACCCCGCTGGCGCACACGATCGGCGCCTGGCTGCTGCACGAGGCCGGGTACGCCGGCCCCCGCCTCGGCGTCGGTCCCGGCGACCTCGCCGACGCCCTCGGGGACCTGCCCCGGCCGGTCGCCGTCCTGGCGGTGGGGGACGGCTCGGCGCGGCGCTCGCTCAAGGCGCCCGGCCACCTCGACCCGGCGGCGCAGCCGTTCGACGACGCCGTGGCCGCCGCGCTGGCCGCCGGGGACCCGGGCGCCCTGGCGGAACTCGACCCCGCGGAGGGCGCCCGGCTGCTGGCCGCCGGCGTGCCCGCCTGGCGGGCGGTCGGCGCCGCGCTGGCCGGCCGCGAGGTGCGCGGCCGGCTGCACGCGCACGAGGCGCCCTTCGGCGTCGGCTACCTGGTGGCCGACTGGAGCGTGCGGTGACCGCTCCCCCGCCGGTGGTCGCCCTGGTGGGTCCCACCGCCACCGGCAAGACCGCCCTCGGGGTCGCGCTGGCGCACCGGCTGGGCGGCGAGGTGGTCAACGCCGACTCGATGCAGCTCTACCGCGGCATGGACATCGGCACCGCCAAGCCCGACGCCGCCGAGCGCGACGGCGTGCCGCACCACCTGCTGGACCTCTGGCACGTGCGGCAGGCGGCGTCGGTGGCCGAGTACCGGCGGCTGGCCCGCGCCGAGGTGGACCGGCTGCGCGCGGCCGGGGTGGTGCCGCTGCTGGTCGGCGGCTCCGGGCTCTACGTGCGCGCCGTCCTCGACGAGCTGGACTTCCCCGGTACCGACCCCGCCGTCCGCGCCCGGCTCGAGGCCGAGCTCGCCGAGGTCGGCCCGGCCGCGCTGCACGCCCGGCTGGCCGGGCTGGACCCGGCCGCCGCCGCGGCGGTGCTGCCGAGCAACGGACGCCGGATCGTGCGGGCGCTCGAGGTCGTGGAGATCACCGGCGGGCCGTTCCGCGCGACGCTGCCCGAGCCGCGGCCGCACTACCCGGCGGTCGTCGTCGGGCTGGACCGCGAGCCGCCCGAGCTCGACGAGCGGATCGCGCTGCGGGTCGACCGGATGTGGGCGGCCGGCTTCGTCGCGGAGGTGGAGGCGTTGGCCGCCGACGGGCTGCGCGAGGGGCCGACTGCGTCCCGGGCGCTGGGCTACGCCCAGGTGCTGGCCCAGCTCGACGGCGCCCTCACCCCCGACGAGGCGCGCGAGCGCACGGTGTCGACCACCCGCCGCTTCGTGCGCCGCCAGCGCTCGTGGTTCCGTCGGGACCCCGCGACCACCTGGCTCGACGCCGCCCGTCCCGACCTGGTGGAGGCCGCCCTCGGGGTGATCACCGCTCGTACCCTGGACCGGTGAGCGAGCCCGCGAGCTCACCCAGGGATACGGCAGTGCCACGGACGTGGCCGACGAGCGCCAGCGAGGAGGGCCCGTGAGTGCGCACCGGGTGCTGATCGGCCACGGCACGGAGAACGACTTCGTCGTCCTGCCGGATCCCGACGGCTCCGGCTGGCCGGAGGACCGGCTGGACGCGGCGATGGTCCGGCGGTTGTGCGAGCGCCGCGCCGGTCTCGGCGGGGACGGCGTGCTGCGCGTCGTCCGCAGCGTGCACGTGCCCGACGCCCCGGCCGTGCTCGGCGAGGCGCTGGGGCAGTGCGAGTGGTTCATGGACCACCGCAACGCCGACGGCTCCACCGCCGAGATGTGCGGCAACGGCGTCCGGCTGTTCCTGCACGTGCTCGTCGCCGAGGGCCTGGTCGAGCGGGGCGACTGCGCCGACGGCATCTGGGTCGGCACCCGCGGCGGCCCGCGCCGGGTGGGGGCCGCGGCCGACGGCGGCTACTGGGTGGACATGGGGCCGGCCCGGCCGTTCGGCGCCGGCACCGCCGAGCTCGGGGGCGCTGCGTTCCCCGGCCGCGCGGTCTCGATGGGCAACCCGCACCTGGCCTGCCTCACCGACGTCGACGTCGACACCCTCGACCTCACGACGGCGCCGACGGTCGACGCGCAGCTGTTCCCCGACGGCGTGAACGTCGAGTTCGTCAACGTCGTCGAGGCCGGCCGGCACGTGCGGCTGCGGGTGTCCGAGCGCGGGGTGGGGGAGACCCGCTCGTGCGGCACGGGTGCCTGCGCCGCGGCCTGGACGGCCCTGGAGGCTGCCGGCGCAGCGACCGGCACGGTGACCGTCGACGTCCCCGGCGGCCGGCTCGGCGTGACCGTCGACGAGCGGACGACGGTGCTGTCCGGTCCCGCGGTCGTGGTGGCGGCCGGCGAGCTCACGCCGGAGTGGCTCCGGGTCAGGTGACTCCCGGGAACGGCCACCGGTGACGTGCTGGAACGGCCCTCCTGCAGGGTCCCGCCGCGAGCCTGCGAGTGGCGGCGGGCAGGAGGGTCCTCTTTCTACCGGGTGTTCTCCGTCTCCTCCGGGGACTCCGGCACCATCGACTGGCCGGCGATGCCGGGGCTGCCCTCCGGCTCACCGCGGCCGCTGTCCTGGTCCGGTCCGCCGGTCGTGCTGCCCAGGCCGCCGGACAGCGGGTTACGCGGCGGGTTGAGGCCCTTGGGGTCCCGGCCCGGGTCGTCGAGCTCCTCGTCCGCGCCGGTCGCGCTGCTTCCCGTCTCGCTCATCTCGGGCCTCCTCGGGGCGTAGGTCGTCGTCCGGCCCTACCCGGTGGCGACGCGGCCACGCGTGCCGGGATGGTCCGCTGCGGCCGCGGTGTTGGAAGAGTCGATGACAACTCAGATGCCCCAGGTGCTGGGGTCTGCGACGCTGGAGACGATGACGACAGCACAGAACCGCGCCGTGCTCGCCGAGGCCGAGGAGCGCGCCCTGCGCGGCGCGCCGGCGCACGCCGAGGAGGCGCCCCGTCCCGACGGGGGACCGGACGAGCCGGACGACACGACCGGCTCCTACGCGCTCGAGGCGCGCGGTGCGCTTCGCCGCGTCGCCGGCCTGTCCACCGAGCTCGCCGACGTCACCGAGGTCGAGTACCGCCAGTTGCGCCTCGAGCGCGTCGTGCTGGTCGGGGTCTGGACCGAGGGCACCCAGGCCGACGCCGACCGCTCGCTGGCCGAGCTGGCCGCGCTGGCCGAGACCGCGGGCTCGCAGGTCCTGGAGGCGGTGAGCCAGCGGCGCGACAAGCCCGACGCCGGCACCTACGTCGGGTCCGGCAAGGCCGCCGAGATCCGCGACATCGTCGCGGCCGCCGGCGCCGACACCGTGATCTGCGACGGCGAGCTGACCCCGGGCCAGCTCAACGCGCTGGAGAAGATCCTCAAGGTCAAGGTCGTCGACCGGACCGCGCTGATCCTCGACATCTTCGCCCAGCACGC
>DATIMX010000575.1:0-2651 GCA_035474935.1 Geodermatophilus sp.
CAAGATCACTGCGGAACAGGCGTTCGATGTGCTGGCCAAGGTCAGCCAGGACACCAACCGCAAGGTCTACGCGGTCGCCGAGGACCTCACCCGCACCGGGACGCTCGACCGCTGACCTCCCGTGGTCCAGATCCCCAGGACGCGCTCTAGAAATCCCCGCCGCCGAAGTCACCGCCGAAGTCACCGCCGCCGAAGTCGCCCCCGTCGGCACCGGCGGCGAAGTCCCCGCCCGGGTCGCCGCCGTAGTCGCCCCCGTCAGCGCCGGCGCCGTCCTCGTAGCCCTCGGCGTAGGCCTCCTCGTCGCCGCCGCCGAACAGACCGCCGTCACCGAGGCCGGTGTCGAACAGCGCGTCGGCGACCGCCGTGCCGACCACCAGGCCGCCGACGGTGCCGAGCAGGCTGGCACCCACGGTGCTGCCGAAGCTGGGCCCGCCGTAGCCACGGCCGTAGCCGCCGCCATACCCGGGGCCGTAGCCGGGGCCGTAGCCACCGCCGTACCCCGGTCCGTAGCCGCCTCCTCCGAAGCCGCCGCCGAAGGCCCGCTCGAGCGTGCCGGGCTGGCGCACCTCCGCGCGGGTGGCGGCGCGGGCGAGGGAGCGCGGGTCGTCCGAGCGCGGCCGCTCCGACGAGGGCACCGCAGCGGCCAACTGGACCAGCACCTCCTGCCGCTGCTGCGGCGTGAGTTGGGCGAAGGCCTCCGCGTGCGCCTCCTCGATCTTGTCCGGCGGCGCGGTGCGCAGCAGGTACCGGTAGCGCTCGATGGCCTGCTGGTCGGTGGGCGCACCACCCTGCGGCGGGGGCGACGTCTGGTAGCCGTCGTACTGCGGCGCGGTGTGCTGGTACCCGTCGTACCTATCGTGGTCGGAACGGCGGCGGCCGAAGAGCCGGTCGAGCAGTCCCATGGCGATCGTCTCCCTCCGATCGGGGAACGGCGTACCCCGCCGGAGGGGTTCCCGCCGGGCCGCGTCCCACACCTGGGGGCGTGGACCCGCTGGTCAACGCCCCGGACCGTGGTGGCCGGGGCGCGAGGCGCGCGGTTAGGCTCGGTGCCGTGCCGGCCGAGCGGGACCGACCGCGGGACACGTCCCTCCTCCAGCGCCCCGACGGCGTGGTGGGCCGCGAGGAGGCCGGCGTCGTCAGTGCCGCCGCGGCCGTCGTCGAGCACTCGGGCACCGGCACCGCGTCGTCCGCCCTGCCCGGCGTGCTGGCCGACGTCCCGGTGGCGGTGCTGCTCATCGACCGCGGCGCCGGGGCGGTCACCTACGCCAACAGCGCGGCGGTCGAGCTGGCCGGCAACGTCCGCCTCCCCGTCGACATCGACACCTGGGGCGCCTCCGTGGGCCTCACCGACCTGGGCGGCCAGCCCCTGGCCAGCACGTCCGGCCCGCTGTCGCTGGTCGCCCAGGGCCTGCCGGTCACCGGCGAGGCGGTACGGATGGCGCCGACCCGGGGCGGCAACGGCCGGCCAGCCCAGGACACCGGCGACCGCCCCGACCAGCTGCTGTGGGTCACCGGCTTCCCGCTGTCTCGACCCGAGAGCGACGAGCACCTGTCGCTCGTCGTTTTCCTCGAGGTCGATCCCGGCGGGAGCGACGCCGCCGGCGACCATCTGCAGGCGCTGCGGGAGCGGGCGGTCGTCGCCACCGACATCGCCTTCACGATCACCGACCCCCGCGAGCCGGATAACCCGCTGGTGTGGGTCAACCCGTCCTTCACCCGCATCACCGGCTACGGGTACGACGAGGCCGTCGGCCGCAACTGCCGCTTCCTGCAGGGGCCGGCGACCGACCCCGCGGCCGTCGCAGCGATCCGCACCGCGGTGGCGCAGCAGCGGGCGGTCACCACGACGCTGCTCAACCACCGCAAGGACGGCACCGCCTTCTGGAACCAGCTGTCGATCAGCCCGGTCTTCGACGGCGAGGGCGGGCTGGTCAGCTTCGTCGGCGTGCAGACCGACGTCACCGAGCGCGTACGGGTCGAGCACGAGCGCGCGGCCGCCTTCGCGGCGGAGCAGACCGCGCGGCAGGAGGCCGAACTCGCCCGCGCGGTGGCCGAGCAGGCCCGGAGCGACGCCGAGCGCGCCCAGGCGGAGTCCGAGCGGGCCCAGGGACGGCTGGCGCTCATGGCGGAGGCGACCAGCGCGCTCATCGCGACCCTCGACATGGGGGAACTGGTGGAGCGGCTGGCCGATTGGGTGTTTCTCTCACTGGTCGACGAGTACGGCACCGTCCAGAACACCGCCTATCTGCACCGGGACGGGCACGAGGAGGACCTGCGGCTGTTCAGCGCCCTGCACGCCCGTCATCTGCCGACGACGTCACCGAGCCGGCGGAGCATCGCGACGTCCCGGCCGGTCCTCATCGAGGACCTTTCCCCGGAGACGGTCGAGCGGCTCGTCGTGGACCCGGAGGCCCGTGCCGCGTTTCTCCGGATGGGTGCCCAGTCGGTCCTGAGCGTGCCGATGGTCGCCCGCCGCCGCACCCTGGGGGCGCTGGCCCTCGTGCGCACGTCCGACGAGCGGCCGTTCACCCAGGACGACGTCGACCTCGCCGAGGACCTCGCCCGGCGAGCCGCCCTCGCGATGGACAACGTCCGGCTGTACCAGCGCGAGCACGCCGTCGCCGACACCCTCCAGCGCTCGCTGCTGCCGG
>DATIMX010000576.1:0-3210 GCA_035474935.1 Geodermatophilus sp.
CCTGCTCACCGCGCTCAACACCGGGCACGACGGCGGTTGCGGCACCCTGCACGCCAACCGGCCGGCCGAGGTCCCCGCGCGGCTGGAGGCACTGGGGGTGGCTGCGGGCCTGGACCGGCTGGCCGTGCACAGCCAGGCCGCCGCGGCCCTGTCCGCGGTGGTGCACCTGCGCCGGACGCCGGGCGGACGGCGGGTCGAGGAGGTCGGCGTCGTCCGTCGCGCCGGGGACCTCGTCGTCGTGGAGTCCGCCTGGCGCGCCGACGGCGGCCCCTGCCCGGGCGCGCCACGGCTGTCGGAGCTGCTGTCGGCGGGGTGCGGGTGACCGGCGGACTGCTGCTGCTCGCCGCCGCCCTGGCGCTGTGGCCGGGCCGTGCGGCGCTGCGCCGGGAGCGTCGGCGGTCGCTGACCCGCCGGGCGGACGCCGTCCCGCGCCCGACCGCCGGGGTCCCGCTGCCGGCCGTCGCCGCGGTCGCCGCCGGCGCGGTCGCGGCGCTGCTGAGCACCCCGCTGGTGGCGGCCCTGGCCGGCGGCTGTGCGGCACTCGCGGCCCGGGCCGAACTGCGCCGCCGGGCGGACGTGCAGGAGGAGGCGCGGCTGGCCGCGCTGGTCGAGGCGCTGACCGCCCTGGGTGCGGAGCTGCGCGGTGGCCGCTCGCTGGACGAGGCCACCCGCGCCGCCGTCGCCGCCTGCGCCGACGAGGACAGCGGCCGGGCGCTGGCCCGGGCGGTCCGCTCTCCCGAGGACGGCGGCGGGCAGACCGCCGGTGGACTCGGGCGGGCACTGGACCGGGTGGCGGCGGCCGCCCGGCTGAGCGCACGCACCGGCTGCTCGCTGGCCGCGGTCGTCGGCGCGGTCGAGGACGACCTGCGTGCCCGGTCGCGGCAGCGGCTGGAGCTGCGCTCGGCCACCGCCGGGTCGCGGGCCAGCGCGGCGCTGCTGGCCGGGCTCCCGGTGCTGGGGCTGGTCATGGGCGGTGGCGTGGGCGCCGACCCGTGGCGGGTGCTGACCACGACGCTCCCCGGCCAGCTGCTGCTGGTGGCCGGGGTGGGGCTGGAGGTCGCCGGGCTGGCCTGGTCGGCACGGCTGGTGTCGCGGGCCGCGCGGTGAGCACCGCCGCGGTGGCGCTGCTGGGAGCGGCCGCGCTGCTCTGCTGGCCGGTTCCCCCGCCCGTCGCCGTCCGCGCCCGGTGGCTGGCCGGCCGGGACAGGGCCGGCGCGCCCGAGCCCGGTCCCGCCGACGTCCGGCGGCGGTGGCTGCTGGCCGGTGCCGCGGGCCTGGCCGCCGGGCTGCTGGTCGGCGGCGCAGCGGGAGCCGTGGTGGCCGGGCTGGTCGCGGTCGGTGGAGAGCGGCTGCTGCGCCGTGGCGGGCAGGAGGGGTCGCGGGCCGGCCCGGCTGCCGAGGCGGACCTGCCGGTGGCCTGCGACCTGCTCGCGGTCTGCCTGGAGGCGGGGCTGCCCGTGGGCGGCGCCCTGGCCGCCGTGGCGACCGCCCTGCCCGGTCCGCTCGGCCCCGAGCTGGCCACGGTCGCCGGCCTGTACCGGCTGGGCGCGGCGCCGCGACGGGCGTGGGCCGACGTTCCTGCGGGGCTGGCCGTCCTCGGCCGGGTGCTGGTGCGCGCCGGTGAGTCGGGGTCGACCGTCGTCCCGGCGCTGCGGTCGCTGGCCGCCGACGCCCGCGCCGGTGAGCGCAGCCGCGCCGACGCCGCCGCCCGCCGGGCCGGGGTGTGGGTGCTGGCGCCGCTCGGCGCCTGCTTCCTGCCGGCCTTCCTCTGCCTGGGCGTGGTGCCGCTGGTGCTCGGCATCGCCGCCGACGTCTTCGGCTGAGGCTGGGGCCCGTGGCCGGCGTCCACAGCGTGCGGCGGCGTCCACAGATCCGTCGCGGACCTGGGCCCGGCCCGCGGACGCCGCGAGGGTCGAGGGCGACGGCCCGGGAGGCGGGCTGCGATCCCGAGGAGGCACCGTGACCACATCCTGCGAGACCCGATCCGACGAGGAACTGCCCGACGCGGGCGGGGCGCCGGCCGAGGAGGCGGCACCCCGCGGCCTGCGGGCGCGCTGGGCCCGGCTCCAGGCCGCCGGCGAGGCCGGGATGAGCACCGCCGAGTACGCCGTCGGCACCGTCGCGGCCTGCGCCTTCGCCGCCGTGCTGTACCGCGTGGTCACCGGTGGCTCGGTCGTCGACGGGCTCAGCGCCCTCGTGGCCGACGCGCTGGCCACCCTGTCCTGATGGTCCGGCGGCGCCGCGCCCCCGTCCGCGGTGAGGCGGGCATGGTGACGGCGGAGACGGCGGTGGTGCTGCCGGTGCTGCTGCTGGTACTGGCCGGCGCCGTCGCCGCGGTGACCGTCGTCGGGGCCCAGCTGCGCTGCGTCGACGCGGCCCGCGAGGGGGCGCGGGCGGCCGCCCGGGGCGAGGACACCGCGCTGGTGACCGCGCTCGCCGGGCAGGCCGCCCCCGACGGGGCGAGGACCACGGTGGCCGTCGGCGGGTCCGCCGTCACCGTCACGGTGACGGCGGAGGTGGCGCCGCTGGGCCCGGTCCCCCTGCGGGTCCCGGTCTCGGCCTCCGCGGTGAGCCAGCGCGAGCCGGGCACCGCGGAGGAGGCGGGGTGAGCCTCCGGTCCCGGGTGTCGGGGGAGCGGGGCTCGGCCACGGTGTGGGTGGTCGCCCTCGCCGGCGTCCTCGCCGCCATCGGGGTGGCGGCGGTGCTCGTCGGGGCGGCGGTGGTGGGCCGGCACCGGGCCACCACCGCCGCCGACCTCGCGGCCCTCGCCGCGGCCGAGCACGCCGTCCGCGGCGACCCCGGAGCCTGTGCCGCGGCCGGGGAGGTGGCCGGAGCCAACGGCGCCCGGCTGACCGCCTGCACGGTCGGCGACGGGGCGGTGGTCGAGGTCGCCGTGGCGGTGCCGGTCCGGCTCGGCCCGCTGGGCGTCAGCGGGGCCGGCGCCCGCGCGCGGGCCGGCCCGGTGGTGCCCTGAGCTGCGGCTACCCGGCCACCGGGGGAGCCGGCGACAGGTGCTCGTGCACGGCCAACCACTGCCCGGAGGGCTCCCGGTGGAAGACGATCGTCTCTCGCTCGCGGAGTTCCTCCCGCCCGGCCCGGGTCGACACCGTGGTGTGCACGGCGTGGGTCAGGACGGCGGTGTCCCCGAGGACCTGGACGACCGTGCCGGAGGTCTCGCAGCCGAGCACCCGGAAGCCGTCCTCCCGGACC
>DATIMX010000577.1:0-18998 GCA_035474935.1 Geodermatophilus sp.
CTCCGAGGTCGAGGCCGCGCAGGTGCCCCGGTCGCTGGCCGACGTCGACATCGCGGTGATCAACGGCAACTACGCCATCGAGGCCGACCTCGTCCCGGCCGAGGACGCCCTGGCGCTGGAGTCGGCCGAGGGCAACCCCAATGCCAACCTGCTGGTCGTGCGGACCGGGACCGAGGACGACGAGCGGATCCAGGAGCTCGAGGGGCTGCTGCACTCCGACCAGGTGCGCCAGTTCATCGAGGACACCTACGAGGGCGCGGTCATCCCCGCCTTCTGACGGTCGCCGGAGGACACGTGCGCACGCTGCTCACCAACTTCCGGAACTTCGCCTTCTCCGGCAGTCTCATCGACCTGGCCGTGGGCCTGGCGATCGGGGCGGCGTTCGCGACGGTGGTCGACTCACTGGTGGGCGACGTCATCCTGCCGCTCGTCGCAGCGATCTTCGGGCAGCCGAGCTTCGACGCCCTCGTGCTGACGGTGAACGGCGCGGAGATCCGCTACGGGTCGTTCCTGACGGCGCTGGTCTCGTTCCTGCTGCTGGCCCTCACGATCATGCTCATCGTCCAGGCCATCCGGCGTGCCACCGGCCGGGAGACCGCCGGCGCGCAGGGCAGCCGGGAGTGCGACCACTGCAGGAGCTTCATCCCGGTGGACGCGTCGGTGTGCATGTTCTGCACGCGGGACGTCGACCCGATCGTCTCCTGAGCGGCCCCCGCCGAGCCCGTCGCGCGCGGGGACGTGGTGCCCTGTCCGGGGCACATCCGCCGGAATAGCGTCCGGTCCGGCTCCCACGACCGCCGCTGGACCGAGGAGGTGGACCCGGGCGGCGGGGGCGGCGGCACGTCGGGCACCCGTGGACACCGCCCGGCCCGGTCCCGGACGGCGGGAGGGAGCCGGGAGGTCAGGAGGCACGCCATGACCAGGACCCGCACCGCCCGGCGTCAGGCGATCGTGGCCGCCGCGCTGCTCGTCCTCGCCGGAACGCCGACCGCGGCGGCCGGGGACGAGGCGGCGTCCCCGCGAGGTGATCCCGGGGTGGTGCTCAGCTGGAACGCCCTCGCCTGGCGCACCATCGGCGTCGAGGGCGAGCAGCCGCCGCCCGTGGCGCAGCTGTACCTCGGTCTGGTGTCGACGGCCGTGTACGACGCGGTCGTCACCGCCGAGGAGGCCGACGTCCCCACCGCCTCCGACGTGGCCGCGGCGACCGCGGCGCACGACGTCCTCGTGCACTGGTTCCCGGCGTCCCGGACCGCCCTGGACGCCGATCTCGCCGCCTGGCTCGGTACCGTCCCGGACACCGCGGCGCGGCAGCACGGCCTGCGGGTCGGCCGGGACGCCGCGGCGGAGCTCATCGCCGCCCGCGCCGACGACGGGCGGGACGCGCCGATCACCCTCGACCGGCCCGCCGAGCCGCCCCCCGGGATGTGGGTGCCCACCGGCAGTGGGGAGATGCTGGCCCCGTGGCTGGGCTTCACCGAGCCGCTCGTCGTCGAGTCGCCGGTGCAGTTCGCCACGGACGGGCCCGACCCCCTGGACAGCGAGGCGTACGCCGCGGACTTCGCCGAGGTGGCGGCGATGGGGTCCGCGACGAGCGCCGACCGGACGGCGGAGCAGACCGACCTGGCCCTCTTCTGGAGCGACAACCCGGTCCGGCAGTACCAGGACGCACTGCGGGAGCGGGCGGGCCGCCACCCCATGGACATCGTGGACACGGCGCGGGTGTTCGCCGCCGTCAACACCGCCGGGGCCGACACGCAGATCACCTGCTGGCGGGTCAAGTACGACACGCCCTTCTGGCGTCCGGTCACCGCGATCCAGCAGGCCGACCGGGACGGCAACGAGGCGACCACGGCGGACCCGGCGTGGACCTCGCTGGGGGCGGCCCCGCCGCACCCGGAGAACCCCAGCGGCCACGGCTGCCTCAGCTCGGCCGTCGCCGGGACGCTGGAGGAGCTGTTCGGTCCCGGGCAGCTGGACATGGCGATCCGCAGCAGCGTCACGAACACCACCCGGGTCTACGACGACGCGGAGGCCTGGCTGGACGACGTCGCCGACGCGAGGGTCTGGCTCGGGGTCCACGTCCGCGACTCGGTGGACGACGGCCGGGAGATCGGCTCGGGGGTCGCCGACGCGGTCGCCGACGAGTTCCGGCCGGCGGACCGCTGAAGCGGGCGCGGTCAGCGCGTCCCGGGGAGGCACGCCGTCGGGACCTCCCGAGCCGCCGGCGGTGGCTTTCCCGCACGGCGCCGGAGGGCCACACTCCCGGGAGCAGGGCGACGACACGGATCCAGGCCGACGATCGCGGGAGGGACCACGATGCCCGACCACCCGATGCTGGACCGCAGCAGGTTCCTCGAGGGGGCGTTCGCGCCGGTCACGGAGGAGATCACCGCGTTCGACCTGCCGGTGACCGGGACCCTCCCCGCCGAGCTGCACGGGCGGTACCTGCGCAACGGGCCCAACCCCCTGGGCCTGGACGACCCGGTCCAGCACTGGTTCCTCGGTCCCGGCATGGTGCACGGGGTCCGGCTGCGGGACGGTCGGGCCGAGTGGTACCGCAACCGCTGGGTGCGCTCGAGGCAGGTGGCGGAGGCGCTGGGGGAGCGGTGGGCCGGGGGGCCGGTGCACGCCGGCATGGACTTCGCCGCGAACACCCACGTCATCGCGCACGCCGGGCGCACGCTCGCCACCGTCGAGGCCGGCGCGCTGCCGTACGAGCTCACCGACGAGCTGGACACCGTCGGTCCGTGCGACTTCGGCGGCACGCTGCCGGGCGGCTACGCCGCGCACACCAAGCTCGACCAGCGGACCGGGGACCTGCACGCCGTCGCCTACTTCTGGGGATGGGACCACGTGCAGCACGTCGTCATCGGCCCCGACGGGCGGGTCAGCAGCACCACCGACGTCCCGGTCGCGGACGGGCCGATGATGCACGACTTCGCCCTGACCGAGCGCTACGTCGTCCTGCTCGACCTCCCGGTGACCTTCAGCATGGCCGCCGCGGCCGCCGGCTCCTCGCTGCCCTACGGGTGGAACCCGGCGCACCAGGCCCGGGTCGGGCTGCTGCCCCGGGAGGGGACCACCCGCGAGGTCCGCTGGTTCGAGGTGGACCCCTGCTGGGTCTTCCACACGCTCAACGCCTACGACGACGGCGACCGGGTCGTCGTCGACCTCTGCCGCTACGAGGGCGCCTACGACCTGTCCGGTCTGTCCGGGCAGGGCTCGCTGACGCTGGACCGCTGGACCGTCGACCCCACCGCGGGCAGGGTCGGCCAGCAGCGCCTCGACGACCGCCCGCAGGAGCTGCCGCGCACCGACGAGCGGGTCGTCTCCCGGCCGTACCGCTACGGCTACAGCGCGGTGACCCGGGAGGTGAGCCGGGCCACCGTGCAGGTCGACGGCACCTTCGCGGACGACGCCTTCGCCGACGCACTCCTCAAACACGACCTGGCCACGGGCCGCGTCGAGGTGCACCGGTTCGGCCGCGACGCCACCGTGGGCGAGGCCGTGTTCGCGCCCTCGGCCCCCGACGCGGCCGAGGACGACGGCTACGTCCTGGCGTTCGTGCACGACCCGGACCGGGGAGCCGCGGACCTGGTGGTCATCGCGGCCCAGGACTTCGCCGGCGGACCGGTCGCCCGCGTCCACCTGCCGGCGCGGGTCCCGCTCGGCTTCCACGGCAGCTGGATCGCCGACCGGTGAGCCGCCGCCGTCCCCGGCGCGGGGGCGGCGGGGGGCACCATCAGCGGTGTCGCCGACGAGCAGGGTCGGCGTTCGCAGCCGGGCGAGCCGGTACGGGAGGCGCGACGATGGCACGGAGTGACTTCCACGTGGCCCTGGCCAACGCACTGGACGTCGCCATGCCGCCGGAGGTGCCGCAGGAGTACGACATCGAGGCCGTGGTCGACCAGTGCATCGCGCTGCTGGAGCGGGCGGGATGGCGCTTCACCCGGACGCGACCCACCTCTGCGCCGCCCGCCCGCCGTCCGCCGCAACCGGTGTGACCCGAGCGCGCCGCGGCCGGCGGCCCGGGGGACCACCGTGGACGTGTCGCAGGTGAGGAAGGCCCCGCGGTCACCGACCGCGGGGCCTTCCTGGGAGCGAGCGTGGGGGAGGGGCACGGCGTGGCGTCGCCGTGCCCCTCCCGTCGCTCAGATCGCGCGGACGTTCTCCGCCTGCGGGCCCTTCTGGCCCTGGGTGACGTCGAACTCGACGCGCTGCGCCTCGTCCAGCGACCGGTAGCCGCTGCCGGTGATCGCCGAGTAGTGGCAGAAGACGTCGGCGCCGCCGCCGTCCTGCTCGATGAAGCCGAAGCCCTTCTCCGCGTTGAACCACTTCACAGTGCCCTGAGCCATGTCGTTCTCTTCTCCGTGCTGTCGTGTCAGGACCGACCGCTGTCGGTCCTGGGGCGCCGCACCGACCGGCAGGACCGAGAGGAACGTCAGGCAGAGACGACTGCGGACGTCCGAGAACGAAGCAGAGGCACAACGGCGACCGCACTCAACTGTACGGGGTGCCGCACCGGTGCGGGGCCGTGTCGGGCAACGCGAGGCGGATCTCACCGGGGGGTGCGGTCCGCTGCCGCCGTGCCCGCCCGCGCAGGAGGCTGTCCCGATGGACATCACCACGGTCAACGACCGCCACCTCTACGAGGGCCGGGTCGTGGTGCAGGACCCGGCCGACCCGTCCCGCCACATCGACCTGCCGAGGAGGATCGTCCGCTTCGGCCCCGTGGGCTGGCTGACGGTGATCGCCGCCCTGGCCGAGGACGCCGAGATCGAGCTCTACCCGATCGGCCGCGTCCTGGCGGTCACCGACCTCCGCGAGGCCGGAGTGTCCGGCCACGACCCGGGTGCCGGTGCGTGAGCACCGCCGCACGAGCGGCCGACGGGGACGCCGGTCGGCACCGGGGAGGGCCGCCACGATGACGAGCGACGGAGCAGCACCCCACCACCCCGGTGTGCACGCCGTGGTGGGCGCCGGGGGAGCGACCGGCCGGCGGCTCGTCGCCCACCTGCACGCAGCGGGGCACCGGGTGCGCGCGGTCACCCGTGACGGCCGCGACGTCGGCACGCCCGGCGTGGGGACGGCGGCGGCGGACGCCACCGGCGGTGCGGCGCTGGCCGCGGCCTGCCGGGACGCGGCCGCCGTCTACCACTGCGTGATGCCCGTCCTCACCCGCTGGACCGGCGAGTTCCCCGTGGTCACCGACGCGCTGGTCGACGCCGCCTCCCGCGCCGGCGCACGTCTGGTGTACGCCGACGACACCTGGATGTACGGGCGGGTCGAGGGGCCGATGACCGAGGACACCCCGTGGCGGCCGGTCGGCGCCAAGGGCGTGCTGCGCGCCTGGATCGCCGAGCGGGTGCTCTCCGCCGGTGCGGCCGGACGTCTGCCGGTCGGCGTCGTCCGGGCGGGGGAGCTCTACGGGCCCGGCGTCCGGTCGGTCGTCGCCGGCAACGTGTTCCGGGCCGCGCTGCGCGGATGGCCGGTGCAGTGGCTCGGGGACCCGGACCTGCCCCTGACACCCACGTTCATCGACGACTTCGCCGCCACCCTGGCCGCCGTCGGGACGGGCGACACCTCGGCAGCGGCGGTGTGGCACGTGCCGCACCCGGGCGTGACCACCGGCCGGGCGCTCGCCGCGGAGGCGTGCCGGCAGGCGGGCACCCGGCTGCGGCTGGTGCGGCACGGGAGCGGCCGGGTGCGCGCCCTCGGCCACGTCGTCCCGCTGGCCCGCGAGGGAGCCGAGATGGTGTACCAGTTCGAGCAGCCGTTCGTGGTCGACGGCAGCCGGGCCGCCCGGGCCTTCGGCCTCGCGGCGACCCCGTACCAGGAGGGCGTGCGCCGGACCCTGGCGGCGAGCTCCGCTGCCGGCCGCTGAGCCCGGCCGGCGCTCCGGGCTCAGCCGCCGGGTCGGGCCGCGGGCGGCCGCCCCGGGAGGGCCCGGCCGAGCACGGCCGCGCCGACCCCGGCCAGCACGACGCTGAGCAGCGCGACCCGCAGGCTGGTGGCGTCGGCCAGGGCACCGATCAGCGGCGGGGACACGAGGAAGCCGATCCGCAGCAGCCAGTTGATGACCGCCAGTCCCACCCCGTGCGGCAGCCCGGGCAGCTCGTCGGCCGCCTGGTAGACGGCCGGGATCAGGGTGGCGACGCCGAGCCCGGCGAGGGCGAACCCGGCCAGCACGGCGGGGACCGACGGCAGGGCCAGGGCCAGGCCCATCCCCACCGCGGCCAGCGCCCCGCCGGCCCGGGCCACCCGGCGCCGGCCGAACCGGTCGACGACCCGGTCGCCGGTCAGCCGCCCGATGGTCATCGCCACCGACAGGGCCACGAAGCCCAGCCCGGCGGTGGCCGCGCCGGCCGCGAGCTCGGTGCGCAGGTACAGCGCGCTCCACGACGCGCCGGCGTCCTCGACGAACGCGCCACAGGCGGCGAGCACGCCGAGCACGGCGAGCGCCGGGACGGCGGTCCGCCGCCGCGGGCGCTCCCGCGGGTGTTCCCCGGGAACCGGGTCGGGCTCGTCCCGGCCGGGCAGCAGCGCCCGCGAGCCGACCACCGCGACGGCGCCGAAGAGGACGGCCGAGGCGGCGAGGTGGGCGCCCAGCGGCACGCCCAGCCCTGCGGCGGCCGAGCCGAGCAGCCCGCCCGTGACCGCGCCGACGCTCCAGACGCCGTGGAAGGCGTTGATGATCGAGCGGCCGTAGTGCCGCTGCACGCGCAGCCCGTGGGCGTTCTGCGCGACGTCGACGACCGCGTCCAGCGCGCCGAGCACCAGCAGCGCCGCGGCGAGGCCGAGCCAGTTGGGCGCCACCGCCACCGTCCACACCACGACGCCGAGCAGCACCAGGCCGTAGGAGGCGACCCGGCCGGAGCCGAATCGGCGGATGAGGGCGGCCGACGACAGGCCGGCCAGCAGCGCACCCAGCGGCAGGGCCGCCAGCGCCGTGCCCAGGGCGGTGCTGCTCAGCCCCAGCTGGGCCTTCACCTCCGGCAGACGCGGCACGAGGCCGGCGTAGAAGACGGCGTTGAGGAAGAAGCAGGCGGCGACGGCGGTGCGGGCCCGGCGCAGGGCGGCGGTGTCGGTGACGGGGACGGCCACGGGGGTCCTCGGGAGGGTCAGCCGGCGAGCCGGTGGAGGGCGGAGCGGATCTGGTCGGCGGTCATCGGGTCGGTGGACAGGGCGCTGTGCAGGACGAGCCCCTCCACCAGTGCGTCGACCTCGCGCGCGGTCACCGGGTCGAGGTGCCGCTCCAGGCTGCGGCGGCTGCGGGACATCCAGTCCTGGGTGACCGCGCGCAGCGCCGGTTCGCGGGCCGCGGCGACGTAGAGCTCGACGGCGAGCACCAGATCGCGCTGGGAGCCGAGCAGGTCGCCGGTGAGGTGTTCGACCAGCGCCTCGAGCGCCGCCGCCCGGTCCGGCGCGGCCTGCATGCGCTCGTCGAAACGCTCGGCGACGGCGTCGACGTGCCGGGTGAACGCGGCGGCGAGCAGCTCGGTCAGCGAGGTGAAGTGGTAGGTCAGCGACCCCAGGGGGACGTCGGCGGCGCGGGCGATCGCCCGGTGCGTGGCGGCCGTGACGCCCTGCTCGGCGATCACGTCGAGCGTGGTGTCCACCAGCCGGTCGCGCCGTCCCGGGTCGTGCCGCCGGGGCCGCCGCGCCGGGGCGGAGGTCACCGGCCGGGCCCGTCCAGGGTGCGGACGACGCGGGCGGGGTTGCCGACGGCGACCACGTCCGGCGGCAGGTCGCGGGTGACCACCGCTCCCGCACCGACGACGGTGTTCTCGCCGATCGTCACGCCGGGCAGCACGATCGCCCCGCCGCCGAGCCACACGTTGTCGCCGATCGTGATGGGCTCGGCCGCCTCCCACTTGGCCCGGCGTGGCTCCGGGTCGAGCGGGTGGGTCGGGGTCAGCAGCTGGACGTTGGGCCCGATCTGGACGTCGTCCCCGATGGTGATGGGCGCGACGTCGAGGGCGACCAGCCCGAAGTTGGCGAAGCAGCGGGCACCGATGCGGATGGAGCTGCCGTAGTCGACGAAGAAGGGGGGCCGGATCTCGGTGCCCTCGCCGACGGCGCCGAGCAGCTCCTGGAGCAGCCGGCGGCGCAGCGGGCCCTGGCGGGCCGTCGTCGCGTTGTAGGCGTCGGCCAGGTCCAGCGCCCGGGTGCTGGCCTCGCCGAGGTCCGGGTCGTCGGCGATGTAGAGGTCGCCGGCGAGCATCCGCTCGCGCATGGTCCTGGTGTCGCTGGCGTCGGGCCGGAGGCTCATAGGAACAACCGTACACAACGGTCGCCTGCAGGCCGCACAGCCCACCTCTGTCTCCGCGCTGCCTCAGGCGGTGCGGTCGGCCTCGGCGGCGGCGACGGCGTCCTCCCGGCTGGGGAACGGCCCTCCGGTGCGGCCGTCGGCACGGCGGGTCCACCGGTAGCCGTCGGGCGTCTGCTCGATGCGGTAGCCCTCCGGATCGGACGGGCCATGGCCCGGCCGTGTCCACGGGTCGGTCATGAGAACTCCACGTTCTTGAAGCGCACCGCTGCGAACGCGCCGCCGAGGTGGACGACGGGCACGGGGCGGTGGGTGGCGTCCGCGACGGTCACGCTCTCGCCGCCGGCGGCCGTGAACAGGATGACCGGGCCGGTGACGGTGATCCGGAGCGGCACGTAGGTGCCCGTCCTCGGCGCCGTTCCCCCCGTCGAGGACGCCAGCTGAGTGGGGACCCCCTCGACGACCCGGTGGACGTCCAGCGTGCCGTCTCCGCGCAGGAGGAAGAGGTAGCCGTCGGCACCGGGCGACCGGTCGGATGACGGTCGGTACGGGTGGTCGTCGGTGCTCAGGAAGACGAACCCGCAGCTCGTGCGGCCGTCCGCGCAGGTCTCGTCCATGCGGAGATCGAGGCGCAGCGTGAACGCGGCCGGGTCCGGCGGTGCGAGGAAGCCCATGAGCGTGCAGGTGGCGGTGGCCGAGACGTCGAAGCCCCAGGAACCGTCGTCGGCGTGGAACCGGCCGCGACCGGTGTCCGGCAGCATCCCCGGCAGCCAGACCTGACGGGCGAACAGGTCCGAGGCACGCCGCCCCGCGTCCCCCGCGATGTAGACCGGGTCGTCGGAGAAGATCGCGTCCACGCCGTCGGCGACGAGGACGTCCCGCTGATGCCGGCGGTCGACCGTGTGGACGGCCACCTCGATCCCCGCGGCATGCGCTCGTGCACACACCGCCGAGGTGACGTGTCCCGCCTCCGGGCCGATCCAGCCGATGTCCTCGGCGGCGGCCCGGACGACGTCGGTGGTCCCGAGCCAGATGACGTCCCACCCCCGCGAGCGCGCCAGCCGGCACTCGGCGAGCGCGTAGGACTGGAGGAGTACGGACGCCGGGCTGACGCCGCGTCGGTCGAGCGCGTCGATCACCGGCTCCATCGCGTCGCTGCTCTTGGCCTCGACGCAGAGGAGGACGCGGTTGCCGAACTCCACGAGCACCTCCTCGAACAGCGGGGGGCGCAGGCCGTCGGGCCAGCCTCCGCCGAGGGTGGCCGAGGCGTCGATGTCCAGCTGCGTCCAGGACACCGACGTGTGGTCGGCGACGTTGCCGCTGGAGGTGGTCATGCGGTCCACCGTGCCGTCGTGCATGACGCCCAGGCCGCCGTCGGCGAGCGTCGACACGTCCTGCTCGATGACCGGCAGGCCCTGGCCCACCGCGACCCGGTAGCCCTCCATGGTGTGTTCGGGGACCTGCAGGGCACCGCCGCGGTGGGCGATCACGAACGGCCGGCTCAGGTCGGCGAAGTCCACGGGGTGATCCTGGGGCCCCGGCCGCGCGGCCGGGACGTGAGCGGCCGCTGGGCTCCGGCCTCGTCCTCGGTCCGGCGGGGCGCGTCCGCCCGTCCGGAGCGGGCGTGGTCAGCCGCGCAGCACGTCCCCCAGCGCTCGGGCGTCGTACAACGCGGAGGAGTCGACCGGTCGCCCGTCGAGGAGGGCCGCGGGGGTGCCCTGCGGATCCTGCTCCTGGAACGCCCGGTCCACCTCGACCACCCAGGCCTCGTACCGCCCGTCCCGGACCCCGGTCTCGTAGGCCGGGCCGTCCAGGCCCACGCGCCTGCCCAGGACCAGCAGGTCCTCGGTGGTGAAGCCGCCGCTGTGCTCCGGTGGTTGGCTCGCGAACACCTCGCGGCGCAGCTGGTCGAATACACCCGCCTCCGCGGCGAGGGCCAGCGCGTTGTCGGCGCGCACCGACTCCGGGCCCAGGAAGCACCGCATCCGGTACTCGACCGCGACCGCACCGGCAGCGACCTCGCGGCGCAACAGGTCCCCCGACGCCTCCTCGAACTGCCGGCAGTAGGGGCACTGGGGGTCCTCGAAGACGACGAGCCGGCGACGGGCGCCGTCGCTGCCCACCAGCACCCCGCCTCCCGGGGTGTGGCCGGCGGGCACGGGCGGGGTCGCGGCGGGGTCCATGGCAGGTCCGTACCCACGATCCGGCCCCGGCAGCCCCGTTCGCGCGCGCCGAGGCCCGGGAGCAGGATCGTCCCGGCGGAACCCCGAGGCGCCGACCGACGACGCCGCCGGAGTCGGGGACCGGGGGAGGGGTGCCGGGATGGCGGTCAGCGAGGTCGACCTGCGGCGGCGGTGGTCGGACGGGCAGCCGTGCCACGGTCTGTGGAACACACTGCCCGGCGCGGTGACCGGTGAGGTGCTGGCGCGCACCGGAGCCGACTTCGTCGTCGTCGACCTGCAGCACGGCGCCGGAGCGGAGGCCGAGCTGCCGGGCGTCGCGGCGGCGATCACCGCGGCGGGCTCGGTGCCGCTCGTCCGGACCCGCAGCCCGGCCTTCGCCGACGTCGGACGTCCGCTGGACCTGGGGGCCCGCGGCGTTCTCGTGCCCAACGTGCGCGACGCCGACCACGCCCGGGAGGTCGTCGCCGCCTGCCGGTACGCCCCGGCCGGTGGCCGGTCGATCGGACGGCTCTCCGGTGGGGCGGACCAGCCCCTGGTGATCGTGATGGTGGAGGCCGCGACCGCGCTCGACGACCTCGACGCCGTCCTCGCCGTCGAGGGGCTGGACGGCGTGTACGTCGGACCGGGCGACCTCTCCCTGTCGCTGGGGCTGACCGGCGACGACCGCCGGGAGGAGCTGCGCGCCGTGCTGTCCTCGATCGTCGCCCGGGCCGGCGCCGCGGGCGTGCCCGTCGGCGTGCACGCCTACAGCGGTGCGCAGGCCGCCGGGTACGCCGCCGAGGGGGCGACGATCGTGACCGTCGCCGTCGACGCCGTCTCGCTGCGCGAGGCGGTGACCTCCCACCTCGGCGTCGCCCGCGGCGGCCCGGGGCCGGATCCCGGCTGACCGTCGCCCACCCGGTCGTCACCCCCCACCGCCCGCGACGGGATACTCGTCCCGACGCGGTCCACCGGCGGTCCCGCGGTGGAGGAGGTCGCACGACGTGCCCAGAGCCCTGCTGCTGGAGAACATCGACCCGGTGGCGGCCGACCTGCTCGGCTCGGCCGGCTACGAGGTCGAGTCGCTGCGGGGGGCGCTGGACGAGGCCGACCTGGCCGCCGCGCTCGACGGTGTCGACCTGCTGGGCATCCGGTCGAAGACCCAGGTGACCGCGGAGGTCCTGCGCCGCCGTCCGGGCCTGGCGGCGGTGGGGGCCTTCTGCATCGGCACCAACCAGATCGACCTCGCCGCGGCCGCGGCCGCCGGGGTCGCGGTGTTCAACGCGCCGTACTCCAACACCCGCAGCGTGGTGGAGATGGCCATCGCGGAGATCATCATCATGGCCCGGCGGCTGGTCGACCGGGACCGCGCGCTGCACGCCGGCACCTGGGACAAGTCGGCGGCCGGTAGCCACGAGATCCGCGGGCGCACCCTGGGCATCGTCGGCTACGGCAACATCGGCAGCCAGCTGTCGGTGCTCGCCGAGGCGCTGGGCATGCGGGTGCTGTTCTACGACCTGGAGGACAAGCTCGCGCTGGGCAACGCGGAGGCCTGCAGCAGCCTGGAGGAGCTGCTCGAGCGCGCGGAGACCGTGACGCTGCACGTCGACGGCCGGGCCGGGAACGCCGGGCTGTTCGGCGCCGAGCAGTTCGCCCGGATGCGCCGGCGCAGCCTGTTCCTCAACCTGTCCCGCGGGTTCGTCGTCGACCACGAGGCACTGCGCGACCACATCCTCAGCGGCCACATCGCCGGAGCCGCGGTCGACGTGTTCCCCGACGAGCCCCGCGAGCAGGGCGACGCGTTCACCTCCGTGCTGCGCGGACTGCCCAACGTCATCCTCACGCCGCACGTCGGTGGGTCGACCCAGGAGGCCCAGCACGACATCGGGCGGTTCGTCGCCGGCAAGCTGGTCGACTACACCGGCTCCGGGACGACGACGTTGAGCGTCAACCTGCCCACCGTGGCCCTGCACGGTTCGTCCGCAGCCCGGTTCGCGCTGCTGCACCGCAACGTGCCCGGCGTCCTCGCGCACGTGAACGCGCTGGTCGGCGAGCACGGGCTGAACGTGGACGGCCAGGTGCTGGCCACCCGCGGCGAGCTCGGGTACGCGGTCACCGACATCAGCGCGGCGCTGCCCGCGGACCTGCTGGCCGCGCTGGACGCGCTCCCGGAGACGCTCCGTCTGACGACCTTCGGCAGCCGGACCGGCTGACCCACCAGGTCCGGCGAGGGACGTTCGACCTCGGGAGTGGAGGAGCGGCTGCCCTGCTGCAGCGCAGCCGCGGGAGCGAGTCCGGCCTGCGGAGCGACGCCGGTCGGCGCGGTCGGGCAGCTCGTGGCCGCACACGCGGGGTGTCCCGTCGTCATCGTCCAGGGCCCTGCGCACGACGTCCCGTCCTGATCCCGGCGCCTGGGCGGCACGCCGCCGCACCAGCGCGGCGGCGGGCGCAGGTCCGCAGGCGCTCGTGTCACCGGCGACGTCGGCGTGCGCGTCACCGAGGTGCTGCGACGACGGGGACCGGCACCGCACGGACCGCCGGGACCTGGACCCGCCCGTCCGGAGGTGACGGCCTGATGGCGCCGTCCCGTCGAGGTGGCTGCGTGCGCGGCGAGGGGCGGTGGTCGGTCCCGACCGGGTCGCCCCACCTCACCAGCCGGGTCCTTGGTCCCGAGGTTCCTGTCAGTTCCCGGAGCCGCGCCGGATCCCGGTGACACCGGGGTCACCTGGGCCCCAGCATCGCCCCAGGCTCGTCCCGGGGGATGGCCGTACAGGACAGCGGCGGGGGTGCGGGCGATGACGGACCTGGTCACCGGACGGACGACGGCGAGCCCCGAGCCGGGTGGTGTCCCCGGCCTCCTGGACCGGTGCGAGGGGCCTGCCGCACCGGCCCCGGTCCGCCCCGACGGCGTGGCGCTGACCCGCCTGACCGCCCTGGCCCGGCTCACTCCCGCACAGGCCCTCGAGCTCGGGGCCGGCGTGCTGGACGAGCTGGCGGGGCAATCGAACCCGGGGGCGTGCGAGCGGGTGCCCGTCGACCGGGTCGTCGTCGGTGTCGACGGGACGGTGGCGCTCGCCCCGGCCGGCGACGGGTCGCAGGACGGGGGACCGTCGGCGGCTGTTCCGGCCGGTGTGCCCGTCGCGGCGGTCCTCGCGGGTGTCGCGGCGGCCGCCCGCGTGCGCGGTCGCCGGGCGGACCCGGCCGCCGAACTGCTCCTGGGACACCTCGACCGAGCGGTCGCGGAGTTGCCCGGCGCCGGCGTCCCGGCCGTGGCGGGGCAGCTGCGCGAGGCGGCCGCCGGGATCGACCGAGCGGCCGTCCGCGCGGAGCTGGCCGCGCTGGTGCGGGCGATCGGCGGGGTCACCGCCGCGGCGACGGGTCCCGGATCGACCGGCGACCGGCCCGGCGCGGTCGGCGCCGCGCCGCCGCGGCGTGCCTCCACCGGGGGGACCAGGATCGCCGCGCGGCGGATCGGCGCGTGGCTGTTCTCGATCCTGGTCCTCACCGGGATCGTCCTGCTGGAGGTGGCCGTCCTGCGGGACGACATCGCCGGCGACGTCGACCTGCTGCTGGACGCCGGGCGCAGCGGGACGGAGACGTCCGCCGCGCCGGAACCCGACGGCCTGCCGATCGTGCCACCGGCCCCCGCGGTGTCCGGGAGCGTGGCCGCGGTCGACCTGCGGCCTCTCGCGCCCTGCGCACCGGACGCGGTCTGCACCCTGCGCGTCCTGGTGCGGCTCGTCCCCGGCGCTGATCCGCAGGTCGTGACCTGGACGTACCGCGTCGTCGACCGCTGCTCGGGCGTCTCGGACACCGCGCCCGGGGGGAGCGTGACCGTGCCGGCCGGGAGCGACCGGGCTGCGGCGGTCGGCACGGTCGTGCTGCCGGCCGGAACGTCCGTGGCGGTGCTCGCCGTCACCCAGGCCCCCGCGGTCGCGGCCTCCCCACCGGTGTCCGTCGGCTCGTGCCCGTCCGACAACCAGCCTCGCTGACGAGAAGGAGGACACGTGCCGATCACCGGGCAGGACGGGCTGTGGACGGGGACGGGAGGGAGCCGGCGGTGGAGCCGGCGCCGACGCCGGCACCTGTGGGGCGGCACGATCGCGCCGGTCGTCGGACAGGACGGGTCGCGGCCGGGTGCGCGCGGCAGCCGACGGCGCACCCGGCAGCAGCGCAGGGACCTGCGCAGCAACGCGTTCGACCTGCTCGCCGTCGTCGCCGCGCTGGCGCTCGTCGGACTCGGCCTGGCCAACCTGTACCTGGCCGGCGCCCCCGAGCTCGCCGCGCGGCAGGGCGTGATCGCCGCCGGCGGGGTGCTCGCCCTCGCGGTGTTCTGGCGGAGCCGCGTGCGGTACCTGGGCGTGCTCGGCTGGACCGCCTACGGCGCGGCCGTCCTCCTCCTCGTCGCCGTCCTCACGATCGGCCTCTCCGCGAACGGCGCCACCCGGTGGGTGGCGCTCGGCTCCGTGACCTTCCAGCCCTCCGAACTGGCCAAGCTGGGGATGCTGCTGGTCCTCGCCGGCGTCCTCGGCTCGAGCCGGCCGGCGTGGCAGCGCTTCGCGGCGGCCGTGCTGCTCGCGGTCGTGCCCATCGGGCTCACCCTGCTCCAGCCGGACCTCAGCACGACCGCCCTGCTCACCGTCCTCGCCGCCGCCATGCTGGTCCTCGGGCGCGTCCCCGCGCGGTTCTTGCTGCCCGTGATCGCTGCGGCGGCCGTGTCGGCGCCGCTCATGATCAGTCTGCTCAAGCCCTACCAGCTCGAACGCCTCGGCACCTTCCTGGTCGGTGCCCACGAGTCCCCGACCGGCTCGGGCTGGGCGCTGCGGCAGGCGCACATCGCGCTCGGGTCGGGAGGGCTGTTCGGGCGGACCGACGACCCGCTCCGCGGCCTGCGCGCGGAGTACCTGCCCGAGCGCGAGACCGACCTGGCCCTGGCCAACCTGGTCGGACAGTGGGGGCTGGTGGCCGGCGCCGGGGTGGTGCTCGCCGCGATCGTCCTCGTGTGGCGACTCGCCCTCGCCGGGCGGGCGTCCCGCACGCCGCACGCGGCGCTCGTGGGCGGGGGACTGGCGGTCCTCATGGGCCTCGAGACCGTCGTCTCGGTGGGTGGCAACCTCGGGTTGCTCCCCTTGGCCGGCGTCCCGTTCCCCCTGCTGAGCTACGGCGGGACGGCGCTCGTGGTGCACCTCGCCGCGATCGGGGTCGTCCTCGCCATCCGCCGGGACGGCACCCGGAGGCGGTTGTGGGCGGCGCCGGCGTGGCGCAACCCGCGGCCGCGGCTGGTCCGGCTGGCCGCGCTCGCCGTCTCGGCGCTGCTGATCTCGTTCGGGGTGTACGGATGGCGGCTGCAGAGCACCCAGGGCGAGGCGCTGCAGATCGTCGGGGACGAGCAGATGACGCGCTGCATCCGGCTGCCCGCCACCCGAGGCGCGATCACCGACCGGCACGACGCCCCGGTCGCCGTGAACGCCGCGGACGTCGGCGCCGGCGTGGACCGGGTGCTGGTGGTGCCGGCCCTGCTGCGCGCCCGGCCCGCCGACGTGGACAGGCTGGCCGGGCTCACCGGCCGGCCCGCCGAGGAGCTGCGCGCCCAGCTCGACGCCACGGAGGACACGGTCCTGTCGCTGCCGGTCGCCGAGGTGCCCCGGAGCGTCGGCGACGCCGTCACCGTGGCCGGTCTCGACGGCGTCGTGGTCGTCGCCGAGCCGCGCCGCGCCTATCCGCAGGGCGCGTTGCTCGGACCGGTGCTGGGCTTCGTGGGCGTCGCCACGCCCGAGGACGAGGAGCGCTGGCCCGGGTTGCCGGCGGGGGAGATCGTCGGCCGCGCCGGCCTGGAGCAGCAGTACGACGCGGTGCTGCGTGGCATCAACGGGCGGCAGTGCCTGTACGTCGATCCACGGGGCGTGCCGGTCGCGCTCGGCGAGTACCGGGCCCCCGTGCGCGGCGCGGACCTGCGGCTCTCGATCGACCTGGGCCTGCAGCGCCGGCTCGAGGAGGGCCTGGTGGCGGCCGTGCGCGCGCAGCCGAGGCCGCAGGGCAAGATCGGCGCCGCCGTCGCGATGGACCCCGTGTCCGGGCAGGTCCTGGCCATCGCGGGCACGCCGTCGTTCGACAACAACATCTACGGGCCGCCCGTCGACGGCGGGGCGCTGCAGGCGCTGGCCACGGCGCCGGGGTCCCCGATGCTGGAGCACGTGACCCAGGCGGTCGCGCCGCCGGGATCCACCTTCAAGCTGGTCGTGGCCGCGGCGAACCAGGCGCACCCGGCGTTCGCGCCGCGCCAGGTCGTCCCCACCGGCGCCAGCTTCACCTACGGGGGGCACACCTTCGGCAACTGGCGGCCGATGGGGCCGATGGACCTGGTGGAGTCGATCGCCATCTCCAACGACGTCTACTTCTACAAGCTGGCCGTGGCGCTGGGTGCCGAGTCACTCATCGACACCGCCCGGGGGCTCGGAGTGGGGTCCCGGACGGGGATCGACCTGCCCGGCGAGTCCGCCGGCCGCCTGGCCACACCGGAGTCGGTCGAGGCCGAGGGCGGCACCTGGTACGGCGGCTCCACCGTCATCCTGGGCATCGGTCAGGGCGATCTGCAGGTCACCCCGCTGCAGAACGCCCGGTGGACCGGCGCCGTCTCGACCGGCAACCTGGTGACCCCGCGGCTCGGCATGGCGGTCGGGAGCGGCGGCGGGACCGAGACGGCCACGTACACCGCGCTCCCCGCCCCGGGCGGAACGCCGCTGCCGTTCGCCGGCGAGCTGGGGCCGGTCCGCGAGGGGATGCGGGCGGCGGTGACCAGCGGCACCGCCACCCGGCTCGCCGGGCTGTCCGCGCCGGTCGGCGCGAAGACCGGGACGGCGCAGGACGGCGGCCTGCGCGACGACGAGTACGACAACTGGATCTCCGCCGTCGCCCCCGTGGACGCCCCGGAGATCGTCATGACCGCGCTGGTGCAGGGGCCGGGGACGGGGGCCAACAGCGCGACGGGCGTGGTGGCCGACGGGCTGCGCTACTACCTCGAGCACCGGGCCGACGTCCTCGGCACCGGCCCGGCGCAGGCGCCCTGACGGTCAGCTCCGGCCGTAGGCCGCCAGCAGGGGCCGGTCGCGCAGTGCGCGCGCGGCGCCCTCGGCGACGCACGTCAGCGGCTGCTCCGCGAGCTTGACCGGCAGCCCCAGCTCGCTCTCGAGCTGCTCGGTGAACCCGTTGACCAGCGAGGCGCCGCCGAAGACCAGCACACCCTCGGCAAGCACGTCGGAGAGCGCCTGCGGGGGGAGGTCGTCGACGCAGGCGGTGAGCGCCCGGACGATCTCGCTGACGACGGGCCGCACGGCGGCGGCGATCTCGGCCGGTTGCACCGTCGCCAGCCGTGCCCGGCCCGACCCGCCGTCGCGGCCGTGGACCACGAGCGGGCCGTCCGCCTCGCCCGCGGAGGCGACCTTGGCGCGCTCCGCCTCGAGTTCGCTGACGTGCAGCTGGTGCTGATCGCGGAGGTACCGCCCGACGGCCACCGTCATCTGCTCGCCGCCGACCTTGCTGGTCCGGTGGGCGAGGACGCCGCCGAAGCAGAAGGCGACCGCCTCGGCCGTGCCGCCGCCGACGTCCACCACCATGTGCACGCGCCGTTCCAGCGGGTCGAGACCGCACCCGACCGCGCCCGCGACCGAGTCGTCGAGCGCCGTCACCGGGCGGATGCCGGCGTCCTGGGCCGCTTCCAGGAGGGCACGGATCTCCAGCCCGGTGGAGTCCGCGGGCACTCCGATCACGGCGCGCACCGGAGTCCACGCGCGCCGGCCCGCCCGCGCCAGCACCGCCCGCAGGTACACCCGCGCGGTCTCCAGATCGGTGACGACACCGTCGTGCAGCGGCCGGACGGCGGTGAACCGCGACGGGGCGCGACCGACCAGATCGGCCGCGTCCTGCCCGAGTGCCTGGACCTGACGCCGGCGCCCACCACCCTGGCGCAGCAGCATGACGCTCGGTTCATCGAAGACGATGCCGCGACGGACGTCGCTCACCACCGTGTTGGCGGTGCCGAGATCGATGCCGAGATCCATGAGCGGTCTCCTGACCTGCGGGCGCCCCAGTCTGGGGCTCCGGCACCGCCTGGTCCATGCTCCCGGGCGCCGTCCGGCGCTCCCGTGGGACGGACCGCCCCGGCCGCCGCCCCGCCGGGTGGGGACGGCGGCCGGGACGACGCATCGGAGCCGTTCCCGCGCGCCGTCCGCCTGGTGGACCAGGTCGGGGGGCCGGCCCTGACGTCGACGGCGGTCCTACCGCTGCTGATGCGCCCGCCGTCACGCCCTCCGGTTCACGAGCTCCGCTGCTCCGGCAGGCCCGCCTCGGCCAGTGCCTCCGCGCCGAGGACTCCCCGCACGATGGCGCCGGCCGCCGCAGTCACGCGGGCGCTTCCGACGACGGGAGCGATCGCGACCAGGACGGCCTGCATCTGCTCGACGCTCAGACCGCTGTCCGCGGCCGCGCCCAGGGTGATCAGGTACGACACCGGGGCGGCGTCCATGGCGACGAGGGCAGCCAGCCGGACGAGCAGGTAGGTCTCGCTGTCG
>DATIMX010000578.1:0-7282 GCA_035474935.1 Geodermatophilus sp.
GCTACGGCGACCACGTTCCGGCGACGACGACCGGTCGTCTCATCGGCGCCGGTGTGATGGTGGCGGGAGTGGCGATCATCGGTGCTGTGGCGGCGGTCGTGGCCCTCGCTGTAGCTCGTCGAGTCGCGCTCGAGGAGGAACGGGCCATGGAGGCGGAGGCGGAGACCCTCGAGCAACGTCTCGAGGTGCGTCTCGCAGGGATCGAGGCGCGGCTTGCCGGACTGGACGCGCTCCTCCGAGCGGGGTCGCCGACCGCGGCCGGTGAGGACACCAGCGGTCCACAGGGTGAGCGCCAGCTCCGCCGGTGATCATCCGGCCGATCACTGCGGGCGTCACTCGAGGAGTCGGTGAGCCGACGCGGACTCCCGCAACGCTCGTCAGCCTGCGGAGTGGGGAGGACGGGGTCCTGTATCAAGGCAGGGCCTGACCCTGCAGGGCCAGGGCCAGCACGGCGCCCACCAGCAGCGGCGGGCCGAACGGTAGCGCGGTGCGCCAGCCGGCCCGCCCGGTGGCGACGAGGGTCACCGACGCCGCGGCGCCGGCGACCAGGCCGAGAAACACTCCGGCCAGCAGCGCCCCCCAGCCCACCCAGCCGAGCACCAGGCCGAGCAGGCCCAGCAGCTTGACGTCGCCGAAGCCGAGCCCCCGGGGGGAGAGGGCGGCGGCGCAGGTGGCCAGCCCGAACGCGGCCGCGCCGGCCAGTCCGGCGCGCAGCAGCGCCGTCCAGGTGCCGAGCGCGACGGCGTCGACCAGCAGCGCCGTGGTCACCGCCGCGTACGCCGGGACGGTCACCCGGTCCGGCAGCCGGTGGACGGCGAGGTCGACCTGCGCGAGCACCACCCCGGCCACCCCGGCCCAGGCCAGCGCGACGGCCCCCGGCCGTACTCCGGCGGCCAGCAGCGCGCCGGCCAGCGCCAGCGCGACGAGGACGACGGTCAGCGCGGTGCGCAGCGGGCCGGCCGGCGCCGCGTCGTCCCGCCGGGCCAGCCGGACCGACACCCGGGCCAGCCACGGCCCCAGGGCCAGCCCGCCGGTGAGGGCGAGGGCGGCGATCGTGCCGAGCGGGAGGTCCGCGGCGGGCACGCCGGTCAGCGGGAGCCGACGGCGGCGTCGAGCGCGCCGCGCATCGCCACCAGCGGCGCCGGGTGCCCCGTCATCAGCTCCACCTGGGCGGTGGCCTGCCAGAACAGCACCTCGAGGCCGCCGACGACGGTGCCGCCGGCCTCGGTGACCGCGGTCGCCAGCGGCGTCGGCCAGGGGTCGTAGAGGACGTCGAGGACGGTCTGCCCCGCCGTCCAGGGCAGCCGCGCGACCGCCGGCTGGCCGCCGACCGGCACGGTGCTGACCACGACCTCGGCGTCGACGACGGCCGTGGCCAGCGAGACCACCGTCGTCGGGACGGCGAGGGTGTCGAGCACCCGCAGCAGGTCCCCGGCGCGGCCGGGCTCGCGGACCACGACGTCGACGTGCGTGGCGCCCAGCGAGGCCAGCGCCACCGCCGCGGCCGCCGCGGTCCCCCCGGCACCGACGATCGCGGCGCGGTCGACCGAGGTGACCCCGGCCTGCTGGAGGGTGGTGCCGACGCCGAGGACGTCGGTGTTCTCCGCCCGCCAGCCCGCCTCGGTGCGCACCAGCGTGTTGGCCGCGTGCAGCAGGCGCGGCAGCGGCTCCACCACGTCGGCGACGTCGGCCGCGGCCTGCTTGCACGGCATCGTCACCGAGAAGCCGCGCCACTCCTCGCCCAGCCCGGCCAGCAGCACCGGCAGGTCCTCCGCGCCGACGTCCAGGGCGTCGTAGGTCCAGTCGTCGAGGCCCAGCGCCGCGTAGGCGGCCCGGTGCAGCAGCGGGGACAGCGAGTGCCCCACCGGCCGGCCGAGGACGGCCGATCTCACTCCCCCACCCTCCCGCCGATCCTCACCCGCCCGGCTGCTCGCGCAGCCACTGCTGGAACAGCAGCACGTTCTGCTGGTGCTCCTCGGCGGTGCGCGCGAAGCGGGTCTCGCCGGTGTCGGGGTCGATGACGACGAAGAAGCGCCAGTCGCCGGGGGCCGGGGCGAGCACCGCCTCGATGGCCTGCTCGCCGGGGTTGCCGATGGCGCCCGGCGGCAGCCCGGGGTGCAGGTAGGTGTTGTACGGCGAGGGGTTGGCGCGGTCCTCGGGCGTGGTGGTGATCCCGGACTTGCCGTTGGCGTAGTTCACCGTGGTGTCCAGCTGCAGCGGCATGCCGTCGGCGAGCCGGTTCTCCAGCACGCGGGCCACCATGGCCATGTCCCCGGGTGAGGCGGCCTCGGCCTGCACGATGCTGGCCTTGGTGAGCACGGTCAGCCGGTCGGCCTCGGGCACCTGCAGCGCGTCGAGCGCCTGGTCGGTCCGCGTCACCATGCTGCGGAGCACGTCGGCGGGGGTGTCGTCGGGCTCGACGTCGTACGTCGCCGGGAACAGGAAGCCCTCGAGCATCCCATTGGCGTAGGCCGGCAGTCCGATCGCGGCGGGGTCGGCGGCGACGGCCTGCAGCTCCGGCAGCGGCGTCCCGGTCTCCTCGGACAGCAGCGTGAGGGTGGCGGCCACGGTGAGCCCCTCCCGCACGGTCACCCGGGTGACCTGGCGGGCCGCGGGGTCCAGGAGCAGGTCCAGGGCGGCCTGGCCGCTCATCTGCGAGCGCAGCGCGTAGACACCGGGCTGGATGCCCGTGGCGGCGGGCTCGGTCTCGGCGGCGTCGACGAAGGGGCCGGGCGAGGCGATGACGCCCTCGGCCACCAGGCTGCGGGCGATGTCGCTGAGGGTGTCGCCGGAGGAGACGCGCACCTCGACGGTGCCGCTGCCCTGCCCGGTGTAGTCCTCACCGCCCGGGTTGACCAGGCCGATCAGCGCCTTGCCGCCGTAGAAGATGCCGCCCACGAGGCCGACGAGGACCAGCAGGGACAGGACGACGGCCAGCGGTCTGCGTCGGCGACGCGAGCGGCCGGAGCCACGCCCGCTGCCGGGCGGCTCGTCGGTGGCGTACTCGTCGGCGTGGTGCTCGCGCTCGGCGCGCCGGCCGCGGCGCCGGCAGCCGACGTCGTGGGTACCGGAGGCGCCGAGCACCTCCAGCCCGCCGGTGGAGTCCGCGTCGTCCCACTCGGAGGGGTCGGCGGGGTGCACCGCGGTGTCGTCGGCGTCCGCGCCGGGGACGGCGGGGACGGCACCGAGCCCGACCGTGGCGTCGTCGGCGGCGCCGTCGGGACGGCGGGAGAGCCGGGACCAGGCGCCCGCGGGCATCGGCGGCAGGTCGGGCAGCGGCTCGGAGGGGTGCGGGGGCCGCGGGTGCTGCTGGTCGCCGGCGTGCGCGACCGGGCCGGGCAGCGGGCCGGTGCTGCGGTCCTCTCCGGCCCGGCGGCGGCGCGGAGCGGGGCCGGGGTGACGGAGCTCGTCCCCGACCGGCGGCCGGCTGGGCATCGACGCCAGCCAGGCCGACGCGGGCACGCCGCTCGGGGGTTCGGGAGAGGCGTGCCGACCCCGCCGCCCCGGCGGGGTCGGGTCGCTCACGAGCGCTCCCGCTGCGCGTCCAGATAGGCCTGGAGGATGACCACGGCCGCGGCCTGGTCGATCACCGGACGCTGGCGACGGCTGTCGAGACCGTTCGCCCGGAGGGAGCTGGCTGCGGTCACGGTGGAGAGCCTTTCGTCGACGAGGTGCACGGGCACGGAGCCGATGCGCCCGGCGAGTGCCCGAGAGTAGGCACGCGCCTCCTTCGCCGACGCGCCCGACGCACCCGAGAGGTGCCTCGGCTCCCCCACGATCACCTCTGTCACCTCGTGTTCCGCGACGAGCGCGGCGATGCGGTCGAGGTCGGACTCGTCCCGCGCCCGCTGCACCGTCTCCAGCGGGCTGGCCAGCGTGCCGGTGGGGTCGGAGATCGCCAGGCCGACGCGCACGCTCCCGACGTCGACGCCCAGCCGGCGGCCCTGCCGCCGCTGCCGCGGCGGGATGGGCAGGCCGCCGGGCAACCCGCCGGAGAGGTCGATCTGCGCGGTCTCGTGCCGCACCGGCGGGAAGCCGGCGCGCAGGTCGATCTGCTCGGTGGCGTGGTGCACCGGCTCCCGCGGCCGGGCGGGCGGGGTGGCGCGCGGCCGCGACGGGGGGACGGCGGGCCGCCCCTGCATCGGGCGCTCGCCGGCCGGACCGGTCTGGTCGGGGTGCTGACTGGGCACTCCGCTCACCTCCCTGCGGCGGTCGCGACCGCCTGTTCGCCGGCCTGCAGGGCCGCTGGGATGCCCGCGGGGTCGGTACCGCCCCCCTGGGCGATGTCCGGCTTGTTGCCGCCACCGCGGCCACCGACCGAAGCGGCTGCCGCGCCCAGCACGTCACCGGCCGACAGCCCGCGCTCGACGGCGGCGGGATTGACGGCCGCTACCAGCCCCACCTTGCCCCCCGACTCGGAGGCGAGCAAGACGACACCCGGGCGGTCGGCGGGCAGCCGACCGCGGACGTCGAGGGCCAGTGTGCGCAGGTCCCCGCCGCCCAGTCCGCCCGGCGCGCCGGTGACCACCGACACCCCGTGGACGTCGCGCGCGCCGGCCGCCAGCTCCCCGGCCGCGGCCAGGGTCTGCTGGGCGCGCAGCTCGGCGAGCTCCTTGTCCACGTCGCGCAGCCGGGCGAGCATGCCGCTGACCCGCTCCAGGACGGCGTCGCCCGGCGTCTTGAGCAGCTCGCCGAGCTGGCGCACCAGGTCGCGCTCGCGGGCCAGGTAGCGGAACCCCTCCAGGCCGACGACGGCCTCGACCCGGCGGGAGCCGGAGCCGACCGACGACTCGCCGGTCAGGGCCAGCGTGCCGATCTGGGCGCTGCCCTGCACGTGGGTGCCACCGCACAGCTCCCGCGACCACGGGCCGCCGATCTCCACGACGCGGACCTGCTCGCCGTAGGTCTCGCCGAACAGCGCCAGCGCACCGATGGCCTGGGCCTCGGGCAGCGTCATGTAGCTGGCCCTCACCCGGTGGTCGGCCCGGACGGCGGCGTTGGCGACGTCCTCGATGTCGTGGCGCTGCTGCTGCGTGAGCGCGCCCTGCCAGGCGAAGTCCAGCCGCAGGTAGCCCGGGCGGTTGTAGGAGCCCGACTGCAGCGCCTGCGGGCCGAGCACCTGGCGCAGCGCGGCGTGCACCACGTGGGTGCCCGAGTGCGCCTGGCAGGCCGACAGCCGCCACTCGCGGTCCACCTCGGCGGTCAGCTCGGCACCCTCGCGGAGCTCGCCCTCGAGCACCCGCACCTGGTGGGCGACCAGGCCCTTGACCGGGCGCTGCACGTCGAGCACCTCGGCGCGCCCGCCGTCCCAGGTCAGGACGCCGGCGTCGGCGACCTGACCGCCGGACTCGGCGTAGAACGGCGTGCGGTCGAGCACCACGCGGGTGATCTCGCCCGGCCCGGCGGGGGTCCTCGACGCCTCCTCCTCGGCGGCGAGCTCGGAGACCAGGCCCAGCACGCGGGAGTCGGTGCGCAGCGTGTCGTAGGCCCGCCAGTCCGTGGGGCCGTGCTCGGCCAGCAGCCGGCGGTAGGCCAGGACGTCGACCGAGCCGGTCTTCTTGGCGCGGGCGTCGGCGCGGGCCCGGTCGCGCTGCTGCTGCATGAGCGCGCGGAAGCCGGCCTCGTCGACGGTCACGCCCTGCTCGGCGGCCATCTCGAGGGTGACGTCGATCGGGAACCCGTAGGTGTCGTGCAGGGAGAACGCCTGCTCGCCGGTCAGGCGCGGTGTGCCGGACTCCTTCGCCTGCCGGACGGCGGTGTCGAACAGCGTCGTCCCCTGCGTGAGGGTGCGCCGGAACGCCTCCTCCTCGGCGTAGGCGACGCTCGAGATGCGGGCGAAGTCGGCCTCGAGCTCGGGGTAGCTGGCCCTCATGGCGTCCTTCGACACCGGCAGCAGCTCGGGCAGGCTGGCCTCGTCGACGCCGAGCCGCTTCATCGAGCTGATCGCCCGGCGCAGCAGCCGACGCAGGATGTAGCCCCGGCCCTCGTTGCCCGGCGTGACGCCGTCGCCGATGAGCATCAGGCCGCTGCGCACGTGGTCGGCCACGACCCGCAGCTGCACGTCGTCGTCGTGATCGCGGCTGTACGTCACGCCGGCCAGCTCGGCGGCCCGGTGCAGCACCGGCGCGACCTCGTCGATCTCGTAGAGGTTGTCGACGCCCTGCAGCAGGTAGGCCACCCGCTCCAGGCCCATGCCGGTGTCGATGTTCTTCTTCGGCAGCTCGCCGACGATCCGGAAGTCCTCCTTGCTCCGGACGTCGGTGAGCTCGTACTGCATGAAGACGAGGTTCCAGATCTCGAGGAACCGGTCGCCGGCGGTGTCGACCAGCGGGCCGCCGTCGGGCCCGAACTCCGGCCCGCGGTCGTAGTAGATCTCCGAGCACGGCCCGCCCGGGCCGTCGGCGCCGGTGTGCCAGTAGTTGTCCTTCTTGCCCAACCGCTGGATCCGCTCGAGCGGCAGCCCGGCGATGCGGTGCCAGGCCTCGGCGGCCTCGTCGTCGTCGAGGTAGACGGTCACCCAGATGCGGTCGGGGTCGAAGCCCAGCCCGCCGTCGGCCACGGGGCCGGTCACCAGCTCCCAGGCGTGCTGGATGGCCCCCTCCTTGAAGTAGTCGCCGAAGGAGAAGTTGCCGTTCATCTGGAAGAACGTGCCGTGGCGGGTGGTCTTGCCCACCTCCTCGATGTCGAGGGTGCGCACGCACTTCTGCACGCTGGTGGCCCGCGGGAACGGCGCGGGCTCCCGGCCGGTGAGGTACGGGATGAAGGGCACCATGCCGGCGACGGTGAACAGCAGGGAGGGGTCCGGCGACACCAGCGACGCGCTGGGGACGACGGTGTGGCCGCGCTGCTCGAAGTGCTGCAGGAAGCGGCGGCGGATCTCGGCGGTCTGCATGGCCTCTTCGGTCCTCGGGGCGGGGGCGTCCCCCGCGGGGTGGGTGCTGTCAGCGGTCGGCGGCGTGCGCGCCCCGTCGTCCGGGGAGCTGCCGGCCGGGCAGCTGCAGCGGGGTGTCGTCGCGCTCGGGGAGTGGCGCGTCCAGGCCGGTGCCCGAGCGCAGCTCCTCCTCGCGCATCGCGGCGGCGGCGCGCACGTCGGCGCCGAAGTCGCCGATCGCGTCGGCGAGGTCGCGCAGGCCCTCCACCAGCGCCCCGGCGAGGCCCTGCGGGGTCAGCTTCTCGGCGGCGCGGGAGAGCTTGCGGACGACGAGGGCGCCGATGGTGATGCCCATCGCCAGCCAGAACAGCCGGCGCATCAGGCGGCCCGCCGGGCGGCACGGCGCTCACG
>DATIMX010000579.1:0-4147 GCA_035474935.1 Geodermatophilus sp.
CATGGTGGTCGTGGCGGCGCTGGCGACGGCCTCCTGCGCGGATCAAGGCGCGAGAACTCGCCCGATAACCCGCCCACTCCCGCTCACGCGCGACCCAAGATGCTGGGCGAGCCGATGCGGGCGCGGACCTCACTCCGGGGAGTCATTCCGAATCGGGAGCGGTTCAGTTCGGCTCGCGGTCTTCCGTCTCGGTGGCACAGGCACAGGGATGTGCACGTCCACCAGGAGGTAACAGGAGATGAGAAGTCCGGCAGGAGGCGGCCGCCCAAGGGGCAGCGCCTCACGAGGAGTGTCATGGGGTGATCTCCCATGACCGCACGCCGTCTGGCCACGGTGACCGTGGCCACCGCGATCGGCGTCGGGATGGCCGGACCGGCCCTGGCGGCGCAGCCGGCCCCGGGGTCGGCGGCGCCGGTCGACGTCATCGTCCGGGAACTGCCCGGTACGGGGAACCAGCCCGAGCGGGCCGTGGAGGCCTTCGGCGGCACGGTGGGCCGGCACCTGGGCATCATCGACGCCTTCACCGCGTCGGTGCCCGGGGACCGGCTCGACTCGCTGCGGGCGACCCCGGGCGTCTCGGACGTGACCGAGGACGCCGGCCTGGAACTCTCCAGCAAGGAGGTCGAGGACCAGGTCGCTCAGGCCGGCTCGCTCTACACCATCGCCAACCAGGTCACCGGGGCCTCGGCGATGTGGGACGCGGGGTACACCGGCCAAGGCATCGACGTCGCGGTCATCGACTCGGGCGTCGTCCCGGTCAAGGGCCTGGACGACCCGGGCAAGGTCGTCTACGGCCCGGACCTGACGCTCGAGACCAACGGGTCCGCCAAGCAGAAGGACACCTACGGCCACGGGACCCACATGTCCGGCATCATCGCCGGCCGGGACCCCGAGGCGAAGGGCAACAAGAAGTCCGGGGACGCGTCGAACTTCGTCGGCATGGCCCCGGACGCCCGGATCGTCAGCGTCAAGGTCGCGGACGCCAAGGGGCAGACGGACGTCTCCCAGGCGATCGCCGCCATCGACTGGGTGGTTCAGAACCGCAACAAGAACGGTCTGAACATCCGGGTGCTGAACATGTCGTTCGGCACCGACGGTGTCCAGGACTACGTGCTCGACCCGCTGGCGTTCGCCGCCGAGCAGGCCTGGCACAAGGGCATCGTCGTCGTCGTCGCCGTCGGCAACGAGGGCTTCGGGACCGGCAAGGTGAACAACCCGGCCTACGACCCGTACCTCATCGCAGTCGGCAGCAACACCGCCAACGGCACGGCCACCACAGCCGACGACGTCGTCTCCTCGTTCTCGAACGACGGTGACGGCACCCGCAACCCGGACGTGGTGGCCCCTGGTGACCAGGTGGTCAGCCTGCGCAGCTCGGGGTCCTACCTCGACAAGACCTACCCGCAGGCCCGGATCGGTGACCGGCTGTTCCGCGGTAGCGGTACCTCGCAGGCCGCCGCGGTGGTCTCCGGTGCGGCTGCCCTGCTGGTCCAGCAGCGGCCGACCGCCACCCCGGACCAGATCAAGGCACTGCTGATGGGGACCGCGAACGCGATCCCGAACGCCACCGCGGCGCAGCAGGGCTCCGGTCTGGTCGACCTGGCCGAGGCCCGGACGGCACCCACCCCGAACGCCGTGCAGCGGTTCACGGTGTCGACGGGTCTGGGTTCGCTGGAGCTCGCACGCGGGTCGGTGCACGTGACTGTGGGCACCCGGCAGGTCCGCGGTGAGGTCGACGTCCGCGGGCGGGCGTTCGACGTCCGCACGTGGGCGGCCGGCCTGCGCAACGGGACCAACTGGTCCGGGATGAGCTGGTCGGGCATGTCCTGGTCGGGCATGTCCTGGTCCGGCATGAGCTGGTCGGGCATGTCCTGGTCGGGCATGAGCTGGTCGGGCATGTCCTGGTCGGGCATGTCCTGGTCCGGCACGGACTGGGCCTGAGGAGGTGACGACGATGGCGAACGGCGCTCGTTCCCGACTCCGGTTGACCACCTCCCAGCGGATCTGGCTGCTGGCAGCAGGCGTGGCTGCGGCCGCGGTGGCGTTGTTCGCCGTCGTCGTCGCTCCCCTCCCCGGTCCCGCGGCCGTGCCGGCCATCCCCTGGCCGGCATGGGTCCTGGCCTTCGCGGTCAGCGAGGCCCTCGTGGTGCACGTGCACCTCGAGCGGGACTCGCACACCTTCTCCCTCAGCGACCTGGTGCTGGCCGCAGGCATGTGCCTCGCCGCACCCGCGCACGTGGTCAGCGCCCATGTGCTCGGCACCGGGCTCAGCCTGGTGGTGCACCGCCGGCAACGCGGCATGAAGCTGGCCTTCAACGTCGCCCAGTTCGCCCTCTCGGGGTCCCTGGCGCTCGTCGCCCACGCCGCCGTCGCCGATCGCTCCCCCGGCGTGGGCCACCGGGACTGGCTGGCCGTCCTCGTCGGCGTCCTGGTCTGCACGTTGATCGCCGACCTCTGCATCCTGATGGCGATCAGCCTCTCCTCGGGCCGCCCGGACGCCCGGTCCTTCCTGGAGATGCTGGCTCTCTCACTACCGTTCACGCTGGGGTCGGCCGCCGTCGGCCTGGCCCTCGCGCGCACCGCGGTGGCCGACCCCGCGGCCATGGCACTGCTCGCGCTGCCGATGCTGTTGATCATCGTGGCCTACCGCGCCTACACCCGGGCCCGGGAACAGCAGGCCAACCTCCGCCTCCTGCACGAGGTGACCTCACGGCTCCACCAGAGCGGGGACCTCACCGCCGGGCTGACCGACTTCCTCACCGCGGTGCGCAGCGCCTTCCACGCCGGCGGTGCCGACCTCGTCCTCCTCGGGGAGGACGAGGCGCAGGTGAGCCTGAGCCGCAGCCAGCACGACGCAGACCCCCTGGTCCTCGCTCCGCTCGACGACGCGACCGATTCCCGGCGACTGATCCGGCTGACCACCCTGTCGGGGGCGCTGAGCACGCGCACCGGCACCCGCGAGGGCGCCCCGCTGGACGCCTACGCCCGCGAGCACGGGCTCAAGGACGCCATGGTCTCGGTGCTGCGCACCGATGACCGGGTGCACGGCCTGCTCCTGGTGACCGACCGGCTGGGCGAGGTCGCCCGGTTCACCGCGGCCGACCTGGCGCTGCTGGAGACCTTCGCCCAGCACGTGGCGACGTCACTGGAGCGGGGCCGGCTGGAGGAGAACCTCCGTCAGGTCATCGACCTCCAGGGGCAACTGCGCCACCAGGCCATGCACGACGGGCTCACCGGCCTGCCCAACAGGACGCTGTTCCTGGACCGCACGGAACAGGCCGTCCTCGGTGCCGCACGCAGCTCGGCCTGGCCGGCCCTGCTCTACCTCGACCTCGACGGGTTCAAGCCGGTGAACGACACCCACGGCCACGAGGCGGGCGACCAGCTGCTGCGCACCGTTGCGGCCCGGCTCGCCGGCTGCGTCCGGGGCGGGGACACCGCCGCGCGGCTGGGCGGCGACGAGTTCGCCGTCCTGCTCGAGGGTCCGATCGACGGCGCCACCGTCCAGGAGGTCGTCGACCGCATCCGGACGCAGCTGGCCGTGCCGGTCGACCTCGGCGGGGGACGCATCGCCAGCGTGGGGGCCAGCATCGGGATCGCGATCGCCGACGCGGACACCCGGGACGCCGACGCGCTCGTGCGCCAGGCGGACTCGGCGATGTACAGCGCCAAGCGGCAGGGCGGCAACGCCGCCCGAGTGCACCGGCCGGACCTCGACGCGGGTGCCCACTGCCCCGAGGACCCGGCGGAGGAGCTCGCCCGTGCGGTGCGCGACGGTGAGCTCAGCGTCGTCTACCAGCCCCTGATCGACCTGCGCAGTGGGCGCCCCACGGGCGCGGAGGCGCTGGTCCGCTGGGACCACCCGCGCGGGACGCGCATGCCCGACTCCTTCATCGGCCTGGCCGAGGAGACCGGTCTCATCGTCGACATCGGGGCGCACGTGCTGCGGGAGGCCTGCGCCCAGGCCGCCCGCTGGATCCACGCGCGGCCGGACGCCCCCGGGCTGATGGTGACCGTCAACCTGTCCGCACGGCAGCTGGCCGACCAGCGCATCGTCGACGACGTCCGTGCCGCCCTGAAAGCAGCCGGCCTGCCCGCCGGGCACCTGGTCCTGGAGATCACCGAGACGGTGCTCATGCGCGACCGG
>DATIMX010000580.1:0-5110 GCA_035474935.1 Geodermatophilus sp.
CCGGTAGCGCGCGCCGGCCGTCAGGCCGATCGTCTCGGGCAGCTCGTCGGTGAGCGTGGCGATGAGGCGCACCTCCTGCGCGGCGGTGATCTCCGCGGCGGGGTCGCTGAGCGCCGCCTCGTCGATCCCGGTGCCGGCGAGCGTCCGTGCCGGCGGCAGGCCGTGCTCGGCCGCGAGCGCGCACAGCAGCGCCGCGCTGCCCGTCCCGCGGGCGGCGGCGTCGATGGGGTTGGCCGGATCTGTCAACTCGTGGCCGATTGTGCCATGGCTCACACCGGGGTCGGTTCCTACGGTGCCGAGTGGCGCTGGTCACGGAGAGAGTGGAGGTCCGGCATGACGGTGACCGAACGGGCAGTGGCGACCGAGCGGGAGACCGAGCACGTCGACGTGCTGATCGTCGGTGCGGGGATCTCCGGCATCGGAGCCGCCCACCACCTGAGGGAACGGTTCCCCGGCAGGTCCTTCGTCGTCCTCGACGCGCTGGAGGACCGCGGCGGGACCTGGTGGACCCACCGGTACCCCGGCGCCCGCTCGGACAGCGACCTGTTCACCTTCGGCTACCGGTTCAAGCCGTGGCGCGGGCCCTCGATCGCGACCTCCGAGGAGATCCTCGCCTACCTCGACGAGGTCATCGCCGAGGACGACCTCGGCGACGTGATCCGCTACCGGCACCGGGTCACCGCTGCGAGCTGGTCCACCGAGGACCGGCGCTGGACGGTGGAGGTCACCCGGGAGGACACCGGGGAGCACCTGCGGTTCACCACCGACTTCCTGTGGATGTGCCAGGGCTACTACGACCACTCCGGGCCCCACCGCCCGCAGTGGGAGGGCATGGACCGGTTCGGGGGCGTGGTCGTGCACCCGCAGCAGTGGCCCGACGACCTGGACCACGCCGGCAAGCGCGTCGTCGTCATCGGCTCCGGCGCGACGGCGGCGACCCTCGTCCCGGCCATGGCGCAGACCGCCGGACACGTGACGATGCTCCAGCGGTCGCCGACGTTCTTCTTCGCCCGCCCCAAGACCCACGAGCTGGCCGAGACCCTGCGGGCCCTGGACGTCCCCGACGAGTGGACCCACGAGATCCTCCGGCGCGCCTACATCGCCGAGAGCGACGAGATCACCCGGATGTCCTTCGAGTCCCCGGACGAGCTGCGGACGTTCCTCATCGAGTCGATGCGCCCGCTGCTCCCCGAGGGGTTCGACATCGACAAGCACTTCAACCCCCGCTACCGCCCGTGGCAGCAGCGCCTCGCCGTCGTCCCCGACGGGGACCTGTTCACGGCACTGCGCGAGGGGAGGGCGTCGGTGGTCACCGACACCATCGAGACGTTCACCGAGACCGGGATCCAGCTCACCTCCGGGGAGGAGCTCGAGGCGGACGTCGTCGTCACCGCCACCGGCTTCGACCTGAGCCTCTTCGGCGGGGTGGCGTTCACCGTCGACGGCGAGCCGGTCGACTTCCCCGAACGCGTCACCTGGCGCGGCGTGATGATCAGCGGCGTGACGAACATGGCCTACGTGTTCGGCTACTTCCGCAACAGCTGGACGCTGCGGGCCGACCTGGTCAGCGAGTTCGTGTGCCGGCTGCTGGCGCACATGCAGGAGCAGGGCGCCACCGTGGTCGTCCCCACCCTGCGTCCCGAGGACGCGGACATGCCGTTGCGGCCGTGGGCCGACCCGGAGAACTTCAACGCGGGCTACGTCATGCGCTCGATGCACCTCATGTTCAAGCAGGGTGACCGCGAGCCGTGGACCCACCTGCTGGAGTACGCGCAGGAACGGACGACGCTGCCCGCGGCCGACCTCGACGACAAGTCGCTGCTCTACAGCTGAGCGGCCCAGCGATCCACCGGCGGACGCCACCGCGTTCCGCCGTCCACCCCCCATGCCGAGACGTCAGGAGACCTCCGTGCCGGTCGACCCGCACATCGCAGCGCTGCTCACCATGATGGACCAGGCGGGCATGCCGCCCATGTACGAGGGGAGCCCCGAGGCGGGGCGCGCCCTGTACCTGCAACTCACCCACGGCGCCCGGACCCCCGAGCAGCTCGTCCCCGTGGCGGGCACCGAGGACCGCACCGTCCCCGGCGCCCAGGGCGACCTGGCGGCGCGGGTCTACCGGCCCGAGGGCGAGGGTCCCTTCCCGACCGTCGTCTTCCTCCACGGCGGCGGCTGGGTGATCGGCGACCTGGACACCCACGACAACATGGCCCGCAACGTCTGCCGCGGTGCCCGAGCGGTCGTCATCGCGGTCGACTACCGGCTGGCGCCCGAGCACCCCTTCCCCGCCGCGGCCGAGGACGCGGTGGCCGCCGCACGCTGGGTGGCCCAGCACCTCGACGAGCTCGGCGGGGACGACCGGCTCGCGGTCGCCGGCGACAGTGCCGGCGGCAACCTCGCCGCCGTCGTGGCCCAGCAGCTCACCGCCGACGGCACCCCGCTGGTCGGGCAGTTCCTCATCTACCCCGCGGTCGACGCCGAGGGCGAGTACCTCTCCCGCGTGGAGAACGCCAAGGGCTACTTCCTCGAGAAGGACACCATGGACTGGTTCTACGGCCACTACGCCGGAGCCTGGGAGGACGCGAAGGACGCCCGGTTGTCCCCCCTGCACGGCGCCGACCTGACCGCCCTGCCCCCGGCGGTCATCGTCACGGCGGAGTACGACCCGCTGCGCGACGAGGGCGAGGCCTACGGGGCAGCGCTGCAGGCCGCCGGTGTCCGCGCCGACGTGCAGCGCTACGACGGCATGATCCACGGCTTCTTCGACATGGGCACGGTCTCGCCGGCCGCGCAGGCCGCCATCGACGAGAGCTGCGCGCGCTTCGGGGAGCTGATCCGGGGCTGAGCAACCCGAGGTCCGGCCGTGCCCGGCCTCGACCGGCGGACCCGCCGGTCGAGGCCGGGCACGGCCACGACGTGGTGGGGGGCCCGCGGGGTCAGCCGGTGCCGGCGCCCGGCTCCCGGCCGGTGAGCACCCGGGTGACCGCGGGGGAGGGGCGCAGCTCCACGGGGCGGCCGGCCAGTTCGGCGGCCTCGACGTGGACGAGCAGCAGCTCCGCGCCGGGCTCGGACAGCGCGGTCACCGAGCGGGCGTCGATGCGGTCGACGCGTGCCGGCTCGCGGCCGTAGCGCCGCCAGAACGCGTCGACGGCGGCGGCGTCGACAGCGCCGGCCAGGCAGAGCAGCCGTCCACCGGTGGTGTTGAGCAGGCGGACGACGCCCCGCCTGCTCAGCGGGCTGTCGGGGGCCTCCGGGCTCACCGCCCCAGTGTGTAGTCGCGGTGCCCGCCGCACCCGCCGGGCCCGGGCGCGTCCTCCCTCGGGCGGGGTCCCGACCGGTCGGGGTCCGCGCGGTCGTGACGGGGAGGATGGTGGCGTGGAGAACCTCCTCGACGTCGCAGACCCCGGCACGGCGCAGCGCCTCGGCGCCGAGGTGGAGGCGGCCGCCCGCCGGCTGGCCGGGGTGGTGGAGCGGACGCCGCTGCAGCGCAACGCACGGCTGTCGCAGGCGACCGGGGTCGACGTCTGGCTCAAGCGCGAGGACCTGCAGGTCGGCCGGTCCTACAAGATCCGCGGCGCCTACAACACGATCAGCCAGCTGGACGCCGCGCGGCAGGCCGCCGGAGTCGTGTGCGCCAGCGCCGGCAACCACGGGCAGGGCGTCGCCTACGCCTGCCGGGCGCTGGGGGTGCGCGGCTCGGTCGTCGTCCCGGGGACGACGCCGCGGCAGAAGCGCGACCGCATCGCCGCGCTCGGTGGGGAGATGGTCGACCTGGTCGTCACCGGCGACACCTACGACGAGGCCGCGGCCGCCGCGCTGGCCCACGCGCGGGACAGCGGCGCGACGCTGGTGCCCGCCTTCGACGCCGTCCCCACCGTGGTCGGGCAGGGGACCGTCGCGCTCGAGCTCCTCGAGCAGCTGCCCGCCCCGCCGGACGTCGTCGTCCTCCCCGTCGGTGGCGGTGGCTTGCTGGCCGGCTGCGCGACGTGGCTGCGGCAGCACAGCCCCAGGACCCGCGTCGTCGGCGTCGAGCCGGCCGGGGCGGCGGGCATGGCCGCGGCGCTGGCGGCCGGGGAGCCGGTGGAGCTGCCGCAGCTGGACACGTTCGTCGACGGCGCTGCCGTCCGCAGGGTCGGCGAGGTGACGTTCCCGCTGGTGCGCGACTCGGGTGCGGAGCTGGTCGCGGTGCCCGAGGGGCAGATCTGCACCGAGATGCTCGACCTCTACCAGGTGGACGGTGTCATCGCCGAGCCCGCCGGGGCGCTGGCGACCGCCGCGCTGACCGGCGGGCTGGTGCCGGTGGAGCCGGGGGAGACGGTGGTCTGCCTGCTGTCGGGCGGCAACAACGACGTCAGCCGCTACGGCGAGGTGGTGGAGCGCTCGCTGGTGCACCGCGGCCTCAAGCACTACTTCCTCATCGAGTTCCCGCAGGAGCCCGGCGCGCTGCGGCGCTTCCTCGACGAGGTGCTCGGCCCGGACGACGACATCGTGCTGTTCGAGTACGTCAAGCGCGACAACCGCGAGACCGGCGCCGCGCTCACCGGCATCGAGCTCGGCAGCGCGGCGGACTTCCCGGCGCTGCTGGCCCGGATCGAGGCCAGTCCGCTGCGCATCCAGCACCTCGCACCGGGGACGACGGCCTACCGCTTCCTCGTCTGACCCCGTTGCGGGAGGTCCGGCCGTCGACCGCGGAACTGGCGCGTCCCCAGGGCCGTTCGGCAGCCCGACGCCATGCCGCTGAGCTGGCCTTTCGTCTTGCTTCGGCCTTCGTTCGAACGTATGATCGAAAGCATGGACGGCGGGACGCGAGGCGGCACCCTGGGTGCTGCGGCGCCGTTTGTGGGGTGGGCGTCGGGTCCGTTGGGTGCGGTGCAGGCGGCGGATCGGGAGATCTCCCGGCAGACGGCGGCCCGGGCGCGGGCGATCGCGGAGTTCGCCGCCTCCCGGCCGGCGTCGGCGGACCGGGCCCAGGGTGAGCGGGGTGCGATGTCGGCCGAGCGGTGGGCGGCGGGGGAGGCAGCCGCTCCTGGAGGGAGTCGCCGTGTCGTGCGCGGAGCGCACCTGCTGGCGGCGGACGCTGTGCCTGGCTCGCTGCGCTGCCCCGGGGTTG
>DATIMX010000581.1:0-8341 GCA_035474935.1 Geodermatophilus sp.
GTAGTCGAACTTCTCGACCGCGCGGATCAGACCGAGGTTGCCCTCCTGGATCAGGTCCAGGAACGCCATGCCGCGGCCGGTGTAGCGCTTGGCGAGGGAGACCACGAGGCGGAGGTTGGCCTCCAGCAGGTGGTTCTTGGCGCGCTCGCCGTCGCGGACGATCCAGTTGAGGTCGCGGCGCATCTGCGGGGAGAGCTTCTGGCCCTCCTCCTCGGCCTGGCGCAGCCGCTCGGCGCCGTAGAGCCCGGCCTCGATGCGCTTGGCGAGGTCGACCTCCTCCTCGGCGTTGAGCAGCGCGACCTTGCCGATCTGCTTGAGGTAGGCGCGGACCGAGTCGGCGGAGGCGGTGAGCTCGGCGTCCTTGCGGGCCTGGCGGAGGGCCTCGGACTCCTCCTCGTCGTCCCACTCGAAGTCGCCGCCCTCGGCGACCTCCTCGGGACTGGGGGCGTCGGTCTCGGCGACACCGTCCGGGGTCGCTACGACGGTCTCGTCGATCTTCAGGCCCTCGCCACCGGCGTCGACCACGGCGACCGCGGCGCCGTCGGAGGCCACCGCGGTGAGCACGGCACCCTCACCGCCTCCCGGCGACGGGGAGATCGTGGGCTTGCGGGCGCCCTTGGCGGCGGTCGGCTTCGCCGCGCTCTTGGCCGTCCGCTTGCGAGCGGGGGCCTTGGCCGGTGCTGGCTGGTCGGCGGGCACTCAGGTTCCTTCCCGTGCTGGGTGCGTTCCCCGGGGAGCCGTCTGGTCCCCGGGCAGCGGCCTCGGCCGGCGTCCGGAGCGGGAGGGCCCGACGAGCGCTCCGGGGTTTGACCGGAGCGCGGGCGGGGGATGCCTCTCCGCTGGGAGCGACGGGAGCGGGGCTCCTCCATTGTAACGACGCGTTGTGGTGGGTCCACCGCTTCGGACCGACGAGGTGCCCCCCGACCTGGGGAGGGCACCAGGTCCAGGGGCGTTCTCACTCTCCGTGGTGGCCCGGCGGCGGGCGGCCGCGCCCCTCCGGTGTCACTGCCCGATGCGCTCCTCGGCGGCCAGGGCCGCGCCGACGATGCCGGCGTCGTTGAGCAGCTGCGCGGGGACGACGGGGGTGCGGGTCGACAGCAGCGGCACCCACTTGTGCGCCTTCTTGCTCACCCCGCCGCCGACGATGATGAGGTCCGGCCAGACGGCCGCCTCCAGGACGTCGAGGTAGCGGTCCACCCGCTTGGCCCACCGCGGGTAGCTGAGGTCCTCGCGGTCCTTCGCGGCGGCCGACGCCCGCTTCTCGCCGTCCTCGCCGTCGACCTCGATGTGCCCGAACTCGGTGTTGGGCACCAGGACGCCGTCGGTGAACAGGGCGCTGCCGATGCCGGTGCCGAAGGTCAGCGTGAGGACGACGCCCCGCTTGTCGCGGCCGGCGCCGTAGCGCATCTCGGCGATCCCGGCGGCGTCGGCGTCGTTGAGCGTCTGCACGGTGCCGGGGATGCGGGAGGCCAACCCCTCGGCCAGGTGGGTGCCCAGCCAGCTCTTGTCGACGTTGGCCGCGGTACGCGCGATCCCGCTCTTCACCACGCCGGGGTAGGTGACGCCGATGCGCCCCTCCCACCCGAAGGAGTCGACGATCTGTGCCACGACGTCGTAGACGGGCTCGGGCAGCGAGGGCTGCGGCGTCTCGATGCGCAGCCGATCACCCTCCAGTTCCCCCTTGTCGAGGTCCACCAGGCACCCCTTGATCCCGCTGCCACCGATGTCCACGCCGAACCCGAGCACGCGGCCAGGGTAGTGATCGCCCGCACAGACGCCAGACCTGCTCGTGCAGGATCGGGCGATGACCACGACGCCGGAGCCCGCCGCCCTGCTCGATCTCGCCGTCTCGACCGCTCGGGAGGCCGCCGACCTGGTCGCGCGCGGGCGCGCTTCGGCTGCCGAGCAGGTGGACGTCAAGTCCAGCCCCGTCGACATGGTGACCGCCGTGGACCGCGCCTGCGAGGAGTTGGTCACCAGCCGGCTGCTCGGCGCCCGTCCGGACGACGGGCTGCTGGGGGAGGAGGGCGGCGAGCGCACCGGCACCAGCGGGGTGCGCTGGGTCGTCGACCCCATCGACGGCACCACCAACTTCGTCTACGGCCTGCCCGCGTATGCGGTGTCGATCGCCGCGGAGGTCGACGGGCAGGCCGTCGCGGGCGTGGTGCTCAACGCCGCCACCGGCGAGCTGTTCTCGGCGACCGCGGGCGGCGGCGCGCACCTGACCCTGCCCGGCGCCGAGCCGGTGCGGCTGACCGGCAGCCGGCCGGCCTCCCTGGGGCAGGCGCTGGTCGCGACCGGCTTCGGCTACCGGGCCGAGCAGCGCCGCGCCCAGGCCGCCGTGGTCGCCGAGCTGCTGCCGGAGATCCGCGACATCCGGCGGCACGGCTCGGCCGCCCTGGACCTGTGCACCGTGGCCGGCGGCCGGGTGGACGCCTACTACGAGATGCACCTCAACCGCTGGGACTTCGCCGCGGGCGCGCTCGTCGCCGCCGAGGCCGGCATCGTCGTCACCGGCCTGCCCGGGCGGCCGTTCGGCGAGCCGCTGGGCATCGCCGTGGCCCCGTCGGTGGCCGAGGAGTTCCTCGACCTGCTCACCCGTCTGCACTCCTCCGGAGCCTGATGGAACGGCCCCGCTGCAGTGGAAGGACCCCCTGCCCCCACCGCTCGCGAGCTCGAGGCGGGACCCTGCAGGGGGCCGGGGCAGCGGGGTCCTCCTATCAGCAGGCGGCGGCCGCGCTGGCCCCTGCCGCGAGGGCGGCGTCGACGTCCTCCGGCGGCGCGAGGCCGGCGAAGTCGGGGCCGATGACGACGTCGACCGTGGCGGTGGCCCGGGTGTCGAGGAAGTCCCCGGCCTGGGGGAGGAACAGCCGGACGAAGACGGCGGCGTCGTTGCCGCGCGGGCCGTGCCGCAGCTCGCCGACGCCGGTGACGTCGCGCTCGCTGGGGTCGTTGGCGATCTCCTCCACCACGAAGCCCCGCTCCTGCAGCGCCGCGGCGACCTCCTGGGCCAGGCCGCCGCGGTCGGTGGCGTTGAAGACGCGCAGCGAGACCGTGCTCGGGTCCAGCGAGGGCGGCGCGGCCGACGCGCTGGCGCAGGCCTGGGCCTCCTCGGCCTCCAGCTCACCCTCGGTGTCGAACACGTTCCACCAGACGACCAGCGCGGCCAGGGCGAGCACCAGCAGGAACACCAGCGGCGGGATCGGCCGACGGCCGCTGCGGGGACGCACCGCGGAACGGTCGGTGGGCGGCGCGCTCACGGGCTCTCCTCGGTCACTGACGGTCGACCGGAGTCTAGGGCCGGGAGGGGTGTCTAGATCACACCGTCGTCGAGTGCGGCGCGTCCCCGCTCCACGCACGGGTCGATGCGGTCGGCGTAGCCGGCGGTGTCCTTGCCCGCCATGGCGCCGGCGGCCGACCGGGCGACGATGCCGGCGACGATCGCGGCGAACTTGAAGTAGGCGAAGGCGACGTACCAGGGCAGGTCGGAGAGGTCCAGGCCGCTGCGCTCGGCGTAGCGTGCCGCGACCTCCGCGCGGGTGGGGAAGCCCTCCAGCGCGGTCACCGTGCTCTGCCCGGCGACGGCCTCCTCACCGGCCTGCGGCCAGTAGACGTGCAGCATCCCCAGGTCGGCGAGCGGGTCGCCGAGGGTCGACATCTCCCAGTCCAGCACCGCCCGAACCCGGCCGGGGGCCTGCGGGTCGAGCAGGCAGTTGTCCAGCCGGAAGTCGCCGTGGACGATCCCGTTCCGTTGCGTGGTGGGCACGGTCTGGGCCAGCCGCGCGGCGAGGGCGTCCAGACCCGGGCGCTCGCGGTCGCGGGTGGCGTCCCACTGTTGGGTCCAGCGGCGCACCTGGCGCGCCATGAAGCCCTCGGGCCGGCCGAAGTCGCCCAGCCCCACCGCGACGTGGTCGACGGCGTGCAGGTCGGCCAGGACGTCGACCAGCCCGTCGCCGATCGCCCGCCGCTGGGCCGGCTCGTCGGCGTAACCGGCCGGGATCCGGTCGACGACGTGCAGGCCGACGACCCGTTCCATCACGTAGAAGGGCGCACCGAGCACGGCGGTGTCGGTGCACAGGTGCAGCGTCCGCGGCACCGGGACGGGCGTGGGCCCGAGCGCCGAGACGACCCGGTGCTCACGCGCCATGTCGTGCGCGGTGGCCAGGACCGCACCCGTGGGCGGCCGGCGCAGGATCACCGCGTCGTCGTCCGTCCCGCCCTCCGGGGTCACCGTGTAGGTCAGGTTGGACATGCCCGCCGCGATGAGCTCGACCCGCACCCGGGACCACCGCTCGTCGCCCAGGACGGAGGCCAGATAGGGCCCGACGACGGCCGGATCAGCACCCACAGGAGTCGACACGGGCGCAGGGTAACCTCTGGCGCTCCGCGTCCCGTCCGACCCGACCCGGCAGCGAGGTGGTTCCCCCCTCGCGCGTCGGGCACAAACGGGGACCGCGCGACGTTGGGGGGTCCGCCGGTCAGACCGTGCCGGCTCGCTCCGCCGTCCGCCGGTGGGTCGGACGGCGCGGTGAGGACCAGTACCGGCCGGTGCCCGCCTCCGCGGTCACCGGCCCACCGACCCCCGGTCGCCCCCGGCGACCGGACAGCACGGCGGCGCCACCGCGCGCCGCCGCGGACCATGCGGGCAGCGCCCGCGACGACCCCGGAGGAGGGGCACTTCCCATGGCCACCGACTACGACGCCCCGCGCCGCAACGAGGCCGACGAGCTCGGCGAGGACTCGCTCGAGGAGCTCAAGGCCCGGCGCGCCGAGGCGCAGTCCTCGTCGGTCGACGTCGACGAGACCGACTTCAACGAGAACCTCGAGCTCCCCGGCGCCGACCTGTCGAACGAGGAGCTGACCGTCCGCGTGCTCCCCAAGCAGGAGGACGAGTTCACCTGCTCGCGCTGCTTCCTCGTGCAGCACCGCAGCCGCCTGGCCGCCACCAAGGGCGACCAGCTGTTCTGCCGCGACTGCGCCGCCTGAGAGGAAGAGGACCCCGTTGCCCCCCGCCACTCGCAGGCTCGCGGCGGGACCCTGCAACGGGGCCATCCGTCCTCCGCACCCCTCGCGGGCTGGGGGCGCGAGGCGGGATCGGGCCGCGCTGGGCACATCGACTGAGGAGTGAGGACGTGACGGACCACGGAGAGCGCACCGGGCCGGTGCGGGACGTCCCGCCACCGCGCCCGGTGCTGCCCGGCGCGGCCGGTGGACCCACGGCCCCGCCCGCGGAGGAGGGCCCGCTCGCACGGGCCGGCCGGCTGCTCGCCGAGGCCGTGTCCGGCCTGGTGGGCGGGACGAGCGAGCCGGCCGCCGAGGGGCGCCGCTCGACCGCGGCGACGCTGCGCGACGTCGTCGCCGCGGCCGCGGCCGCTGGGGCGCGCGCCGGCCGCGGCGCCCGGGACACCGCGCCGTCCGGTCCGGACGACGGCGGGGCCTCCCGCACCCCCGGCGCGCTGCTGGGCGACCTGCTGGCCACCGCCGCCCCGCGGCTGCCGATCCGGGACGCCACCCGGCTGCGCGCGGCCCACCCCGGCGCCACGGACGACGAGATCGCCGACGCGCTGGTCTCCCGGGCCGCGACGCTGACCGCCGGCATCGGCGCCGGGACCGGCGGGCTGTCCGCGGCCTCCTGGCTCGCCCCGTCCTCGCTGCTGGCGCTGCCCCTGGGGCTCGGCGCGGAGACGGTGCTCACCGCCGCCGTCGAGCTCGTCCTGCTGGGCGAGCTGCACGAGCTGTACGGGCGGCCGGCCCCTGGCGATGCCCGCGACCGCGCGCGGGCCTACCTGGCCAGCTGGACGCGGCAGCGGGCGGTCGAGGACGCCGCCGTCCCGGGCCTGGGCGCCGTCCTGGGCTCGGCCGGCCTGCGCACGCTGAGCCGCCGCATGACCCGGCGGATGGCCCGCAGCGTCCCCGGCGCGGCTCCCTTCCTGGTCGGTGCGGCCCTCGGCGGCCGGGCCAACCGGAAGGCGACCGAGGCCCTGGCCCGCCGGGTGCTCGCCGACCTGCGCCGTCCCCGTCCCTGAGGCGAGGACCCGGCCTCCTCGCAGCGTCCCGCCAGACCCCCGCCGGCCCCGTCCTGAGGCTCACCGCGAGCCTGCGAGCGGTGAGGAGGACGGGGTCCTTCTCCGAGCGATGAGGGGCGAGGGGGTCCTTATAGGGTCGCGGACGTGCCCGACCCCTCCCGCCCCGCCGTCCCCGAGGTGGAGGTCCCGGTGCGGCTGACCTCCCCGGAGGACGTCGTCCCCGCCTACGCACTGCCCGGGGACGCCGGCGCCGACCTGGCGATCGCCGAGGACCTCGAGCTCGCGCCGTTGCAGCGCGCGCTGGTGGGCACCGGCGTCGCGGTGGCCATCCCGGAGGGCTACGCCGGTTTCGTGCACCCGCGCTCGGGCCTGGCCCACCGGGTGGGCCTCTCCCTGGTGAACGCCCCGGGCACCATCGACGCCGGCTACCGCGGGGAGGTCAAGGTCAACCTGGTCAACCTCGACCCGACGACGCCGCTGACGCTGCGGCGCGGCGACCGCGTGGCCCAGCTGGTGGTGCAGCCGGTCGTGCGCGCCCGCTTCGTCCCGGTCGAGCAGCTGCCGGAGAGCGCGCGGGGAGCCGGGGGCCACGGGTCGACCGGCGGGCACGCGAGCGTCCAGGAGAAGGGGGCCGACTGACATGGCGTTCGGACGGCGACGCAACCGGATCGACCGCAGCCTGCGCGAGCGCGGGGTGCCGCCGGAGCCGCAGCACAAGGTCCGCGAGGTCGCGGAGACCACGGGGCCGTGGGACTCCGCCGACGCCCCGGACGACGGGGTCGCCCGCATCGACCTGGGTTCGCTGCTGCTGCCGGCGGTCCCCGGCACGGAGCTGCGGGTCGACGTCAACAACCAGCAGAAGGTCATCGGCGCCACGCTGCGCTACGGCGACTCGCTGCTGCAGGTGGCGGTGTTCGCCGCGCCGCGCGCGTCCGGCATCTGGGACGACGTCCGCGCGGACCTGGCCCGCAGCGCCTCGGGTCAGGGCGGCCACCTCGAGGAGGTCGACGGGCCGTTCGGGCCGGAGCTGGCCGGCTTCGTCCGGACCAACCCGCCGGCGCAGCCCGGTCAGCCCGCGCCCGCTCCGGTGCGCCGGGCCGCCCGCTTCCTCGGCGTCGACGGCCCCCGCTGGTTCCTGCGCGGCATGATCAGCGGCCCCGCGGCGGAGAGCCCGGAGGCTGCGGCGGCGCTGGAGCAGGCGTTCCGGCAGATCGTCGTCGTCCGCGGGAACGCGCCGATGCCGGTCCGCGAGCAGCTGCCGCTGATCCTGCCGCCGCAGGCCGCCGCGCAGCTGGCCGCGCAGCAGGCCGCCCGCCAGCCGGGCACTCCACCGTCGGGCGCGCCCGGCCCGTGAGCGCCGTCCGCACCGCCTACGGCTCGCACCCCGACCAGTTCCTCGAGCTGACCCTGCCCGCGGGCACCGGCCCGGCGCCCGTGGCGGTGGTGCTGCACGGTGGCTTCTGGCGCGCCGCCAACGGCGTCGAGCTGGCCCGGCCACTCGCCGCGGACCTGGCCGCGACCGGCCTCGCGGCGGTCGCGGTCGAGTACCGCCGGGTCGGCGCCGGCGGCGGCTGGCCGGCCACCCTCGAGGACGTCGCCGCGGCACTCGACGCGCTCCCGGACCTGCCGGGCGCCGACCGGCTGGACCTCTCCGACGTCGCGGTCGTCGGACACTCCGCCGGCGGGCACCTGGCCGCCTGGGCGGCCGGGCGGTCGCGGCTGCCGGAGGGGGCGCCAGGTGCGCGGCCGCGGGTCCGGGTGACCGCCGCCGTCCTGCAGGCCGGGGTGCTCGACCTCGAGCGCGCCGCCGCGCAGCGGCTGGGCGGCGGGGCGGTGCAGGACCTGCTCGGCGCCGAGCCCGCGGACGCGCCGGGGCGCTACGCGGCGGCCGACCCGGTGCGGCTGGTCCCGACCGGCGTCGATCTGCTGTGCGTGCACGGCACCGGCGACGACGTCGTCCCGGCCGAGCAGAGCGCCCGCTACGCGGCAGCGGCCGCGGCGCGGGGCGGAGCCGTCGACGTGCGGCTCGTGCCGGGGGACCACATGGTGCTCATCGACCCGGCGGGGGAGCCGTGGGCGCTGGTGCGGAACTGGCTGCGGTCGCGCGCCGAGGGGGTCCACGGCGGTTCTACGCTGGGGCCGTGACCCAGACACGCCAGAGCGGTTGGTTCGCGCGGACGCTGCAGCGGCTCACCGCCGACGACCACACCATCGACGCGGAGGAGCTGCGCGCGGGCTCGGCCAACGCCGGCTGCGAGCCGGTCAGCGCCTGTCGCAAGGGTGCCGTCGTCACCGTGACCGGCCGGCTGAAGTCG
>DATIMX010000582.1:0-15769 GCA_035474935.1 Geodermatophilus sp.
CCAGGGGAGGGCCGGGCCACGGAACAGGGCCACGGAACAGGGCCACGGAACAGGGCCACGGAACAGGGCCACGGCGCACGGCGTTACGCCCAGAGCGGACTCGCCCGTCACCGCCCGGTGGCCGTCGGTGCCGCCGCGTACCGTGAGCGCACGGCACCCTCCCCGGGGTGCCGCCGCTTCCGCACAGGCAGGACAGGAGACGGCGATGACGCTGCTGCGCACCCAGCTCGGCACGACCCTGCGCGGCCACCGGCTGCGCCAGCGTCGGACGCTGCGCGACGTCTCCGGTGCCGCCCGGGTCAGCCTGGGCTATCTCTCCGAGGTCGAGCGGGGGCAGAAGGAGGCATCCTCCGAGCTGCTCGCCTCGATCTGCGACGCCCTCGACGTCGAGCTCGCCGACCTGCTGGCCGAGGTCAGCCTGGGGCTGCGCGGCGACGACGTCCGCGTCCGCCCGCTGGTCCCCGCGGCCGAGGCCGCCGGCGTCCCCGCCGAGGAGGAGACCGCGGCGGCCGCGTCCGACGAGCAGCCGGTCCCCGAGCCCGCGCTGGCGCTGGTCGGTGCGTCCGCCCGCGCCTCCGGTCGCCCGGCCGGCGCGGTGTCGCTGGCCGCCTGAGAGGAGGCCCCCCCGCGCCTCGCACGCTCCGCGCGGGGTCCTGGAGGGGGTCCTCTTGACCGGCCGGGCCCTCGGTGCCAGACAGGGGGACATGGCGTCGGCCGGACCGCTCCCGCACGACCCCGCCCCGCCGGGCTGGGCGCCCCACGCCCCCGCGCACGTCCCCGGGGCGCGCACCCGCAGCGGCAACGCCATGGGTCGCACCCGCACCGGACTGCTCGACGGTGCCGCGCGGGCCTTCGCCGAGCGCGGCCTGCGCGGCAGCACGATGCAGTCGGTGGCGGCCGCCGCCGGAGTGGCGAAGGCGACCCTCTACAACCACTTCCGGACCAAGGACGAGGTCGCCCGCGCGCTGCTGGCCGCCGAGCTGGACCGGCTGACCGCGCTGGCCGACGGCCTTCCGCCGGCCACGGCCCTGACGGCGCTGGCCGACGAGGTCGCCGGTCACCCCGTGCTGCGCCGGCTGGCGGACGACGAGCCGGCCGTGCTGACCGCTCTGCTGACCACGACGCCGGAGCACTGGGCCGAGCTGGTGCACCGGCTGACCACGGTGCTGGGGGCGGACCGCGCCCTCGCCGAGCTCACCGCGCGCTGGCTGCTCGGCCTCGTCCTCCAGCCGGGGGAGCCGGCGGTGCGCCGGGCCACGACCGAGCGGCTCGCCGGCCTGCTGCCGTCCTGACCGGGTCCTCCGGTCGGCTCCCGTGCCTCGCGCGCGGCGGACCGGTGCGGCGTGGGATGGTGACGGTCCGGCACTGCCCCGCCGTCGGCGTCGGCTGTCCTCGCACACCTCCGGAGGTCGCCGTGCGTTACCTCTTCCGGCCACCGGCCACCGACGGGGCGGGCCTGCTGAGCCTGCCCTTCCACCTGCCGCTCGAGGAGTGGGACCCCGAACTGCTGCTCGAGGTCCCCCAGCGGGGCATCTCGCGGCACGTCGTCCGGTTCACCGCGCAGGGCGGGCACGTCTACGCGCTCAAGGAGATCCCCGAGCCGCTGGCCCGCCACGAGTACGCACTGCTCGGTCAGTTCGAGGAGGAGGGCCTGCCCTCGGTGTCGGTGCTCGGCATCTGCGTCGACCGGCCGGAGGGGCAGGACGCCGTCCTGGTGACCCGCTACCTCGAGTACTCGATGTCCTACCGGTACCTGTTCTCCCGGACGTCCGCCGAGCACTCCGCCGAACAGCTGCTGGACACGATGGTGGTGCTGCTGGTCCGGCTGCACCTGGCCGGCGTCTTCTGGGGCGACTGCTCGCTGTCCAACACCCTGTTCCGGCTCGACGCCGGCGCCTTCACCGCCTACCTGGTGGACGCCGAGACCTCCGAGCGACACCCGCAGCTGAGCCCCGGGCAGCGGCGCTACGACGTCGACCTCGCCCGGGAGCGGGTGGGCGCCGAGCTGCTCGACCTGCAGTTCGGCGACCTGCTGCCCTCGGACGTGGACCCGATCGAGGTCGCCGACAGCCTGCCGGTGCGCTACGAGGCGCTCTGGGAGGAGGTCACCCGCGAGGAGGTCTTCGCCCTGGCCGAGCAGCGCCAGCGGGTCGCCGAGCGCCTGCAGCGGCTCAACGACCTGGGCTTCGACGTCGGCGAGATCGAGCTGGTCACCGACCCGGACGGCGGTGCCCGGCTGCGCGTGGAGACCCGCGTGTCCGAGCCCGGCCAGAACCGCCGGGAGCTGTTCCGGCTGACCGGTCTGGAGGTGCAGGAGCGCCAGGCCCGCCGGCTGCTCAACGACCTGCGCGCCTACCGCGCCACCCTGGAGCAGAAGCTGGGCACGCCCGTGCCCGAGACCGTCGCCGGGTACCGCTGGCTCGCCGAGGCCTACCAGCCCGTCGTGGAGGCCATCCCGCCCGGTCTGGCCGGCCGGCTGGCGCCCGCCGAGGTCTTCCACGAGGTCCTCGAGCACCGCTGGTTCCTGTCGGAGAAGGCCGGCCACGACGTCGGGACGACGCGTGCGGCGCGGTCGTACTTCGACACCGTGCTGCCCCGCACGCCCAAGGAGCTGACCACGCCCTCGGCCATCGTCGGGGGCCGCGACTGACCCCTGGCGGGAGCGTCCGCGGGAGGCGTGACACGGCCCGCGACCTCGGTAACGAGGCGATTTCGTTCGAGTTGACACCCCTAGTGGCCTGGGCCACGGTACGAGAACCGCGGTGATCGTCGAACAGGTGCTCCCCAACGGAGGCGGATGACGGTGTCGAAGAGTCCCAAGGGGAGACCCTCCGGCCGAGGTGTGGCTCGGGGACGGAGGCGCACGCTCGGCAGCGCCGCCGCGGCCGCGGTCCTCGCCTCGACGCTCGCCGCGTGCGGTGGCGACTCCGGCGCGGCGAACGCCCTGACCTGGTACATCAACCCCGACTCCGGGGGGCAGGCCGAGATCGCGAAGCGGTGCACCGAGGCAGCCGGCGGGGCGTACACGATCGAGGTCTCCCAGCTGCCACGCGAGTCCTCCCAGCAGCGGGAGCAGCTCATCCGGCGTCTCGCGGCGGAGGACTCGTCGATCGACATCATGAGCCTCGACCCGCCGTACATCCCGGAGTTCGCCCAGGCCGGCTTCCTGGCGCCCGTTCCGCAGGACGTGGGCCAGCGGGTCACCGAGGGCGTCGTGCAGAGCGCCATCGACGGGGCCACCTGGAACGACGAGCTGGTCACCGTCCCGTTCTGGGCCAACACCCAGCTGCTCTGGTACAAGAAGTCCCTCGCCGAGGCGGCCGGTCTGGACATGAGCCAGCCGGTCACCTGGGACCAGCTGGTGCAGGTCGCCCAGGAGCAGGGCACGACGATCGCGGCGCAGGGCATCCGGGCCGAGGCGCTGACCGTCTGGCTCAACGCCCTCATCGAGTCCGGCGGTGGTTCGATCATCGCCGAGAACTCCACCGACCCGGACGAGATCCAGCTGGGGCTGACCTCGGAGGCGGGTGTCCGTGCCGCCGAGGTGATGCGTTCGGTCAGCGAGGTCGGCGGGCCGGCGTTCTCGACTTCAGGAGAGGACGCCAACGTCACCGACTTCGAGCAGGGCGACGCCGGCTTCATGGTCAACTGGCCGTTCGTCTGGCAGCGCGCACTGACCGCGGTCGAGGCGGGCACGCTGGATGCGTCCGTCCCCGCGGACTACGGGTGGGCGCTGTACCCGCAGGTCGACCCTGACGACCCCAGCGCGCCACCGTACGGCGGGATCAACCTCGGCATCGGCGCCTTCAGCGAGGACGTCGATGCAGCCTACGAGGCCGCGGAGTGCATCGTCTCCGAGGAGAACCAGACCTACTACTTCACGACCAACGGCAACCCAGCGGCCAAGGCAGCGGTGTACGACGACCCGGCCGTGCTGGAGGCCTTCCCGATGGCTCCGGTGATCCGGCAGTCCCTGGAGCAGGCCGCCCCGCGGCCGCAGACGGTGTATTACAACGAGGTCTCCGGGGGCCTCCAGCGCACCTATCACCCGGCGAGCTCGATCGACCCTCAGCGGACGCCTGAGCAGGCGACCGAGCTGATCGAGGCCGTCCTCCGAGGAGATCAGCTGCTGTGACCCAGACCACCCTCCCCCCACAGGAGAAGACCCAGCCCGTATCGGCACCGCGCGGGACGATCAGCGACCGGTCCCGGGCCGAACGGCGGCTGGGCTGGCTCCTCGCCGGGCCCGCCTTCTTCGTCATGCTGGCGGTCACCGCCTACCCGATCCTCCAGGCGGTCTACGACTCCCTGTTCTCCTACCGGCTCACCGACCCGGCGAACCGGGAGTTCATCGGCCTCAGCAACTACGGGGTCATCCTCACCGACCCGCTGTGGTGGCAGGCGCTCGGCGTGACGCTGCTCATCACCGTGATCACCGTGGCCGTCGAGCTGGTCCTCGGGTTCGCGCTGGCGCTGGTGATGGCGAAGGCGCTGTCGTCGATCCGGCCGGTCGTCCGCGCGGCGATCCTCATTCCCTACGCCGTCATCACCGTCGTCTCAGCACTGGCGTGGCAATTCGCCTTCGACATCAACACCGGCTTCGTGAACAGCTGGTTCACCTGGCTGCCGGGCGTCGCGGCGGACACCGACTGGTTCGGCAACTGGGGGACGTCGATCCTCATCATCTGCCTGGCCGAGATCTGGAAGACCACGCCGTTCATCTCGCTGCTGCTGCTGGCCGGCCTGGCGCAGGTCCCGGAGGTCCTGCAGGAGGCGGCGAAGGTCGACGGCGCCAGCTGGTGGCAGCGGATGACCAAGGTGACGATCCCGAACATGAAGGCGGCGATCATGGTCGCCCTGCTGTTCCGCACGCTGGACGCCTTCCGGATCTTCGACTCGATCTTCATCATGACCGCCGGGGCCAACGGCACGGAATCCGTGTCGTTCCTCGCCTACCGGCAGACCATCGCGCGGCTGGAGATCGGTCTCGGCTCCGCCGTCTCCGTGCTGCTGTTCCTCGCCGTGGTGCTGATTGCTTTCACCTTCATCAAGGGGTTCAAGGTGGACCTGTCGCAGGCAAGGGGGGATCGCTGATGTCCACGCGGGAGAAGACCTGGTGGATGATCGGTGGGATCCTCATCCTCCTCTACTGCCTCTTCCCGATCGCCTGGATCGTGTCGCTCTCGTTCAAGGCGCCCTCGGACATCGCGAACGGCTCGTTCCTGCCCACCGCGGCGACCTGGCAGAACTACAGCGACATCTTCACGGGTAGCGCCAGCGATCTGTTCCTGCCGGCGCTGCGCAACTCATTCGGGATCTGCCTCATCGCCACGTTCATCTCCTGCATCCTGGCGATGTTCGCCGCCTATGCGATCGCGCGGCTGGACTTCCCGGGCAAGACGCTCATCCTCTCGACCGCACTGGGTGTGGCGATCTTCCCGGTGATCTCGATCGTCACCCCGCTGTTCAACCTGTGGCGGCAGATCGGCCTCTACGACACCTGGCTCGGGTTGATCATCCCGTACCTGTCGCTGACCCTGCCGATCTCCATCTGGACGATGTCGGCGTTCTTCCGGGAGATCCCGTGGGAGATGGAGCAGGCCGCGCAGGTCGACGGTGCGACGACCTGGCAGGCTTTCCGCAAGGTGATCGTCCCGCTGGCCGCGCCGGGCGTGTTCACCACCGCGATCATCGCCTTCTTCATCGCCTGGAACGACTTCGTCTACGGCATCTCCCTGACCTCGACCGACGCGTCCCGGCCGGTCCCGGCAGCGCTGGGCCTGTTCTCGGGGGCCTCACAGTTCGAGGACCCGACGACCGTCACGGCCGCGGCCGCGGTGATCGTCACGATCCCGGTCGTCGTCCTGGTCCTGCTCTTCCAGCGGCGCATCGTCGCCGGTCTCACCAACGGCGCGGTCAAGGGCTGACCCCACCCACTCACCCAGCGAGGGGACGAGAACTCATGGCTTCGATCGAGATGCGCAACATCGTCAAGCAGTACGGCGACGGCTTCCCGGCGGTCAACGACGTCAGCCTGGACATCGCCGACGGCGAGTTCATGATCCTGGTCGGTCCGTCCGGCTGCGGGAAGTCGACGCTGCTGCGGATGATCGTCGGGCTGGAGGACATCACCAGCGGTGACATGATCATCGGCGGCAAGCGGGTCAACGACCTCGCACCGCGGGACCGCAACCTGTCCATGGTGTTCCAGAACTACGCGCTCTACCCGCACATGACGGTGTACGAGAACATCGCGTTCCCGCTCCGGTTGGCCAAGGTGTCCGACGACGAGGTGCGTCGCCGGGTCACCGAGGCCTCCGACGTGCTGGAGCTCAAGGACCACCTGGAGCGCAAGCCGGCCAACCTCTCCGGTGGCCAGCGGCAGCGGGTGGCGATGGGTCGCGCCATCGTTCGCCAGGCGGAAGCGTTCCTCTTCGACGAGCCGCTGTCCAACCTCGACGCCAAGCTGCGCGGCCAGATGCGGACCGAGATCTCCCGGCTGCAGCGCCGGCTGGGCATCACCACGGTGTATGTCACCCACGACCAGACCGAGGCGATGACCCTCGGCGACCGGGTCTGCGTCCTGCGCAAGGGGAAGATCCAGCAGGTCGCCTCGCCGCGCGAGCTCTACGAGCAGCCGGTCAACCTGTTCGTCGCGGGCTTCATCGGGTCCCCGCCGATGAACTTCCTGCCCGCCACGCTGGAGGGCAATCGGCTGCAGACGCCGTTCGGGCAGATCGAGCTCGACGAGCGCCGCGTGGCCGCGGTCAAGGGCCGGGACCTGCTGCTGGTCGGCATCCGGCCCGAGTACTTCGAGGACGCGTCGCTGGTCGACGAGGCGAAGCGGCCGCTGGGCTCGCTGTTCCGGGCGCGGGTCGACGTCACCGAATGGCTGGGTGACTCGCAGTACGCCTACATCCCCTACGAGGCCCCCGAGGAGATCACCCGACAGCTGCGGGACCTCTCCCGCGAGCTGGACTCCGAGGAGCTGCGCACCCAGGCGATCGTCTCCATCGACTCGACCAGCCGGATCCGAGAGGGCCGCGAGGCGGAGTTCTGGCTCGACGCCCGCAAGGTGCACGTCTTCGACCCGCAGACCGGTGAGAACCTCACCCGCGACGCCGAGGCCGGGGCGCGGCTGACCCAGATGGCCACCGAGGACCGCGTCGAGCAGGTGCAGGAGGCGCAGGCCCAGGGGACGACGGTCGGCGGCGGGACCACCCGGGCCGGAGCCGCCTAGTCCACCGGCACACGGCGCCGGCGGCCGGATCGGCTGCCGGCGCCGCTGCCTGTCCAGGGCCTGCCGACCACGTCAGGAGTGAGATGCACCCTCCCGACCCGGAGGGTCGCCGTCCGTGGTGGCGGACGGCCGTCGTGTACGAGGTGTACGTGCGCAGCTTCGCCGACTCCGACCGGGACGGCGTCGGCGACGTCAACGGCCTGCGCGGCCGGCTGCCGTACCTGGCGGACCTCGGCGTGGACGCCCTGTGGGTCACGCCCTGGTACCCGTCGCCGATGGCCGACGGCGGCTACGACGTCAGTGATCACCGTGACATCGACCCGCGCCTGGGCACCCTGGCCGACGTGGACGCCCTGCTGGCCGAGGCCCACGCCATCGGACTGCGCGTGATCGTCGACCTGGTCGCCAATCACACCTCCGCCGAACACCCGTGGTTCCGGGCGGCGCTCGCCGGCGGTCGGGGTACGCCCGAGCGGGCGCGGTACTTCTTCCGGGACGGCCGCAACGGCGGCACCGCGCCGCCCAACGACTGGATCAGCGCCTTCGGTGGTCCGGCCTGGACCCGGGTGCGCGAGCCGGACGGGTCGATGGGGCAGTGGTACCTGCACCTGTTCGCCCCCGAGCAACCGGACCTCGACTGGGACGACGCCGTCGTGCAGGAGGAGTTCGACGGGACCGTGCGGTTCTGGCTCGACCGCGGCGTCGACGGCATCCGGGTGGACGCCGCACCGGCCCTGGCGAAGGTGCCCGGGCTGCCCGACGCCGGCCACGCACCCGGCGCGCTGTTCGAGTCGAGCACCTGGGTGGACAACCCGCACTGGGACCGCGACGAGGTGCACCAGGTCTTCCGGCGCTGGCGGGCGATCAGCGACGGCTACGGCGGCGACCGGGTGTTCGTCTCCGAGGCGGTCGTCGCCGGGCCCGAGCGGCTCGCCCGCTACGTCCGACCCGACGAGCTGCACACGAGCTTCAACTTCGACTACCTGCGCGCCGCCTGGGACGCGGACGGTCTGCGGGCGGCCATCGACGGGACGCTGTCCGCGCTGGCGCCGGTGGGGGCGCCGCCCACCTGGGTGCTGTCCAGCCACGACGAGACCCGGCACGTCACCCGCTTCGGCCGGGCGGCCAGCGGCGCGGGGACCATGGGCTTCGACGCGTCGTCCCCCACGGACCTCGCCCTCGGCCTCCGGCGGGCGCGCGCCGCCGCCCTGCTCACCCTCGCCCTGCCCGGCGGCGCGTACCTGTACCAGGGGGAGGAGCTGGGCCTGCCCGAGGTGGAGGACCTGCCCGAGGAGGTCCTCCAGGACCCGACCTGGGAGCGCTCCGGGCACACCGCCCGCGGCCGCGACGGCTGCCGCGTGCCGCTGCCGTGGTCGGGCGAGCAGCCGCCGTTCGGGTTCACCGCCGACGGGGTCCGCCCGTGGCTGCCGCAGCCGGAGTCGTGGCGGGAGCTGACGGTCGCGGCACAGCGGGACGACCCGGCGTCCACCCTGTCGCTGTACCGCAGCGCACTGCGGCTGCGCCGCAGCCTGCCCGGCCTCGCCGACGACGCACCGCTGACCTGGTGCGACCTCGGGGACGGCGTGCTCGCGTTCGACCGTGGCAACCACTTCCGCTGCGTCGTGAACCTGTCGGACCGGCCGGTGCCGCTGCTCGGCCAGGGCGAACCGGTGCTGACCAGCTCGCCCGTCGCCGTCGACCTGCCGGCGGACACGGCTGCCTGGTTGCGGAGGGACTAGCGAGCGGGTGAGCACCAGCTGGTGCTCACCCGGCGCGCCGCGGTCCTGGATCAGGTGCCTGCCGGCGCCGAGCGCGGTCTGGTCGAATCAGCGCACCAGCAGGCGGCCCAGCCCGGTGCGACGCCGGTCGTCCCGTACCGCCGGCAGGTGCAGGTAGGCCAGCCGGTCGGCGGTGACCACGCCCAGCACGTAGCCGACGTCCTCCCCGTCGGCGCTGCGAGCGAGTGCGCCGAAGCCGCCGAACTGGACGAGTGCGGCGTTGTCGGGGTGCGGTCACCGGCGGGCCGCGTCCAGCTCCTCGCGCGTCGGCGGGTCGGCGCCCTCGCGGGTGCAGTTGATGGCGGCGACGAGCAGGGCGTCGTCGACGATGGGCAGCAGGTCCTCGTCGGGCAGCTGCTCCAGCGCCGCCCGGGTGGTCACCCCGGCGCCCAGCAGGCCGGTGAACAGGCCCGCGGCCAGTGAATCGCCCGCGCCCACGGTGTCGGTCACGGTCACCTGCGGCGGCTCGCGGTGCAGCAGTTCACGACCGGGCCGGGCGATGCGCAGCGGGGCCCCCCCGTCGGTCAGCATCACCAGGGCCACGCCGCGGTCGGCCCAGCGCAGCGCGGTCGCGTCGAGGTCGTCGACGGCGTCCGGCTCGAGCCACTCGAGGTCCTCGGCGCTGACCTTGACGATGTCGGCGCGGGACAGCAGCCGCTCGAGGCGGGCGCGCACCGACTCCGGCGAGTTGCCCAGCGCCGTCCCGACCGGCCCGTCGGCCAGCATCGGACGGATGTTCGGGTCGACGCTGACCAGCGCCCGGCCGTCGGCGGCCACCTGCTCCACCAGCCGGGCGATCGCCTCGCAGCCCGGCGGGGTCCAGCTGGAGATGGAGCCGACGTGCAGGATCGCCGTCCCGGCGGGCAGGACGGCGGCGAGCTCCTCGTCGCTCCACTGCCAGTCGGCGGCGCCCTGCACGTGGAAGCCGTAGTCCGCATGGCCCTCGGGGCTCAGCCCCACCACGGCGAGGCTGACCGGTTCGGTGGCCGGGACGAACCCGCCGAGGTCGACGCCGGACAGCTCGACGTGCCGCCGCAGGCCCGCGGCCAGCGGCCCGCTGCCCAGCCGGGCGAGCAGCCGCACCGGGACGCCGAGCCGACCGGCGGCGACCGCGACGTTGAGGGCGTTGCCACCGGGACGGGCGACGTAGTGCGGGGTCGTGCCGTGCGGCCCCGCGCCGGCCGCGGCGTCGGGCAGCATGTCGACGACGAGCTCACCGAGGACACTCAGCACCGCGTGGTCGCTGCTCACACCCGCGACCCTAGCGAGCCGAACGCCTCCGCACCTGGCGCCGCTGGCTCACGCCCGGGCGCACCTGGGACGATGACGGGGACGACGATCGCAGCGGCGCGCCGGACGGGTAGGCCTGGTGCACGACCGCACGAGCAGGAGGACCGATGCCCAACCCGTTCGTGAAGCTGTGGCGGTACCTCACCGCCTCCGCCAACGCCAAGATCGACGAGAAGGCCGACCCGAAGATCCAGATCGCGCAGGCGATCGAGGCCGAGCAGCAGCGGCACCAGGCGCTGGCCAACCAGGCCGCGGCCGTGCTGGGCAACCAGCGTCAGCTGGAGATGCGGCTCAACCGGCAGCTCGGCGAGGTGGAGAAGCTGCAGGCCTCTGCGCGCCAGGCGCTGGTGCTGGCCGACCAGACCCGCGCCGGCGGTGACGCGGCGAAGGCCGCGGAGTACGAGCAGGCCGCGCAGGCCTTCGCCACCCAGCTCGTCGCCGCCGAGCAGTCGATGGAGGACCTCAAGCGCAGCCACGACGAGGCGCTGCAGGCCGCCGAGCAGGCGCGCGGTGCGGTGGAGCAGAGCCGGATGCGGCTGCAGACGACGCTGGCCGAGCGCACCAAGCTCATGAGCCAGCTCGAGCAGGCCAAGATGCAGGAGCACGTGGCCGCGTCGATGCGCCAGGTCAACGAGCTCTCCGCGCCGGGCAGCACGCCGAGCCTGTCGGAGGTGCGGGACAAGATCGAGGCCCGCTACGCCAACGCCCTGGGTCAGGCCGAGCTGGCGCAGACGTCGGTCGAGGGCCGGATGCTCGAGGTGCAGAAGGCGACCCTCGACGTCGCCGGCGCCTCCCGGCTGGACCAGATCCGCGCCTCGATGGGGCAGCCTGCGATCACCGGCCAGAACGCGGCCCCGGCGTTGGAGGAGGGCACGCCGTCGGTGCCGACGGCCACCGCGCAGCCGGCGGCCCAGCCCGCCGAGCGCCCCGACCAGCAGTAGGAGAAGGACCCCCTGCCCACCGCTCGCAGGTTCGCGGCGGGGCCCTGCAGGGGGCCGCGGCCCGGGTCACCTCGGTGACCGGGCCGCGGCGTCTCAGGAGGCGCTGGGGAGCGGCGGCGGGTGGTTGACCTCGCCGGTGCGGGCCGCCGGGTCGACGGGGGCGTCGGTGGCCTGGCAGGTCGGGCACCAGTAGGTGATCCGCTCCTGCAGGTCCGGCCCCTGGTCGCCGCGCAGGATCGGGGTGCCGCAGCGGTAGCAGGGGCGGTCCTTGCGGCCGTACACCCAGTGGTCGCGGCCGCGGCGCAGGTCGCCGGTGGTGCTCTGTTCCGGGCGGTCGCGGTTGGCCAGCATCAACGAACGGGTCCGCTCGACCAGCCCGGGCAGGTCCTCCACGTCGGCCACCCGCATCCACGGGTGCACGCCGCAGACGAACAGGCCCTCGACCTTGTAGAGGTTGCCGGGACCGCACAGGTTGCGCTGGTCGAGGATGGCGACGCCGATCTGCTCGTCCGGCTGCGCCCGCAGTCGGCGCAGTGCCTCGTCGAGGTCCCAGTCCGGGCCGAGCACGTCGGGGCCCAGGTGGCCGACCAGCTGGTCCTCGTGCTCGGTGCGCACCATGGCGACGTCGTGCAGCCGGTAGCCCACGCACTCCCACTCGTCGGTGGCGAGGACGGCGCGGATCGAGAAGGCCGGACCGCCGCGCCACCGCGTGCCGTGCCGGTAGATGTGCCAGCTGCCGTCCATCCGGTAGTGGGTGCGCAGCGTCCAGCCGTCGGTGAAGCGGGTGAGCATGTGCTTGCCGCGCGGGACGACCTCGGAGACGGTGCGGCCGGCGAGGTCGGTGGCGGCCAGCTGCGGCACGCGCAGCTCGCCGCGGCGCAGGGTGGCGCCGGCGAGTGCGGTGTGCATCCGCTTCGCCGCCAGCCAGACGGTGTCTCCCTCGGGCACGTGCTCCAGTGTCCCGCCTCACCGGGGCCATCGCCGCGCCCGCCTGCCCGGACGCGGCGCAGGTCACCTCCGCGGCGGGAAGGCGCCGGTCCGCCGCGGTGCTGAGCCTCCCGTGCAGCGACGCGACCGATCGACGAACGCCCCGCTCACCGCACCCGAGGCGGTGGTCGCCGCCGCCGAGCCGGTCACGGTGACCGTCGCTCGCGACGTGCGTGCCGACCAGCGCGAGGCCTTCGAGGGATGGGCGGCCGAGGTGCTCGACCTGGCCGCGCGGTTCCCGGGCAACCTGGGCACCAGCCTGCTGCGTCCCGGTCCGGGCTCGACCCGCTACCACCTGGTCTACCGGTTCGCCGACGGCGATTCGCTGGCGCGGTGGGAGCGCTCGAGCGAGCGGCAGGCCGCGCTGCAGCGCGCCGAGCACCTCACCGACCGGGTCGACTACGCCCACGTGGCCGGGCTGGACAGCTTCTTCACGGCCCTGGCCCCCTCCCGGCCGGGGCCCCGCTGGCGGCTGACGGTCCTCACCGTGGTCGCCGTCTTCGCCATCACGCTGGCCTTCCAGCTGCTGGTCGCCCCGCACGTGTCGGGGTGGCCGCTGCCGGCGCGACTGCTGCTGTCGGCCGTCGTCGTGGTGGTGCTGCTCGGCTACGTCGTCATGCCGGCGCTGTCGCGGCTGTTCCGCCGCTGGCTGCACCCCTCCCGCGACTGAACACGGACCTCCTACTCCTCATCGTTCGCAGGCTCCGCGGCGGGACCCAGCAGGGGGGCCGGGACGGGGCTGACGCTGCCCTGGCGGGGGGCACCCGACCAGGTCAGGCGCGCACGCGCAGGCCGCGGGGGGTGGCGGCGAAGCCGGCCGCCTGCAGCGCGGCCGACAGCGGGGTCGACTCGTGCACCGAGGCGCCGTCGGCCTTCTGCACCACCATCCGGCCGAGCGCGCCCGCCGCGACGGCCCCGGACAGCGCCGTCGCGGCCTCCTTGAGCGCGGTCTCGTCCTCGGTCCAGGACAGCAGCGTCTTGCCGCCCCGCTCGACGTAGAGCACGAGCTCCCCGTCGACGAGCACGACCAGCGCGCCGGCCTTGCGCCCGGCCCGGTGCCCGGCACCGCGCCGTCCGCCGCCGGTGCCTTCGCCGACATCGACGGCTCCACCCGGGTCGCCGTCGTCCTCTCCCGTCGCGCCGGGACGTTCGGGCCAGGGGAGGGCCGCGCCGTAGACGTTGGCCGGGTCGGTCGCGGCCAGGACCACCGCGCCGCCGGGCACCCGGTCCGGCGACGCGAAGCTGCGCAGCCGGTCGACCGAGCCCGGCGTACCGAACTGCGCGGCGCCGAGGGTCTCCACGAAGTACCCGCGTCGAGCACGGCCGTTCTCCTCGAAGGCCCGCAGCACCGGGTACACCGCGGAGAAGCCGCCGGCGACCTGCTCGGCCACCACCGCGCCGCGGGTCAGCACGCCGTGCCGCTCGAGCAACGCCTCGGCACGGGCCGTCGTCCGCTTGGTGGCGTTGGTCTCCCGGTCGGGCAGCCGCGACCAGCGGCCGGCCATCGTGGGCGGCCCGCTGCGGGTCGGCATCGCCGGCCTGCCCAGCCGGGTGCGGCCGTAACGGCTGCGGTCCAGCCGCGCCCGGGGCGGGGCGGGCTGGCGCTTGTGCGTCCCGCCACCGGACAGCCGGGTGCGCAGCGGCGCGAGGGTGTCGTTGGTGAGCGCGCCGGCCCAGACGAGGTCCCACACCAGGTCGGCGAAGGCGGCGTCGTCGGTGGAGCCGGCGAGGTCCGACAGCCCGCGGAAGAACAGCGCCTGCCCGCCGGCCAGGTGCTCGAGCACCGCGGGGCCGGCCTCGGGCACCTCCAGCGGCTCGGGCAGCAGCAGCGGCCCGAGGTCGGCCGGCACGAGGCTGACCCAACCGTCGCCGCCGGGCAGCCCGCCGGCGCCTGCCCACAGCACCTCTCCGGCGCTGGTCAGCTCGTCGAGCATCGCGGGGGAGTAGTCGCGGACCCGGGCCGGCAGCACCAGCGACTCCAGCGCGCTGGCCGGGACCAGCGCCCCCGCGAGCTGCTCGACGACCGCCAGCACGCCGTCCGGTCCGCGCATCCGGCTGCCCACCGACTGCCAGGACGGCGTGAACCGGGCCAGCGTGTCGACCGGCACCGGCTCGACCTCCTGGCGCAGCCGGGCCAGGCTGCGCCGGCGCACCGACCGCAGCACGTCGGCGTCGCACCACTCCTGGCCGGTGCCGCCCGGGCGGAACTCCCCGGTGACCAGCCGGCCGGTGCCGACCAGCCGCTGCACCGTGGCGGTCACCACCGCGACGCCCAGCCCCAGCCGCTGGGCGACCTCGCCGGGCTGAAAGGGTCCGTGGGTGCGGGCGTAGCGACCCACCAGGTCACCCAGGGGGTCGGGCACCGGCTCGGTGAACACCTCCGGCACCCCGACCGGCAGCGCGGTGCCGAGGGCGTCGCGCAGCCGTCCGGCGTCCTCGATCGCGACGTACCGCTCCTCGCCGGCGATGCGCACCACCAGCGCGCGGCGGGCGGCCACCAGCTCGTCGAGCCACTCCTGGCCGACGCCGCGGGCGGCGGCCTCGGTGTCGGTGAGGTCACCGACGATGCGCAGCAGGTCCGCGGCGCCGTCGGGGTCGCGGGGGTGGCGGGCGGCCGGCAGGCGCTGCAGCTCGGCCTCGACCTCGGTGAGCGCCTCGGCGTCGAGCAGCTCGCGCAGCTCGGAGCGTCCGAGCAGCTCGGCGAGCAGCCCGGTGTCCAGGGCCAGCGCCTGCGCCCGGCGTTCGGCCAGGGGGGCGTCGCCCTCGTAGAGGAACTGACCGACGTAGCCGAACAGCAGCGACTGGGCGAAGGGGGAGGCCGCCTGGGTCTGCACGTCGACCACCCGCACCCGCCGGGAACGGACGTCGCGCATCAGCTCGACCAGACCGGGCACGTCGTAGACGTCCTGCAGCACCTCGCGGGCGGCCTCGAGCGTGATCGGGAAGCTGGAGAACTCGCTGGCCACCGACAGCAGCTGGGCGGCCCGCTGCCGCTGCTGCCACAGCGGCGTGCGCCGGCGCGGGTCGCGGCGGGGGAGCAGCAGCGCCCGCGCCGCGCACTCGCGGAACCGGCTGGCGAACAGCGCCGAGCTGCCGACCTCGGCGGTCACCTCCCGCTCGACGTCGTCCGGGTCCAGGACGGCGAGGTCGGCCTCCGGCGGCTCCCCGGTGGTGTCGGGCAGGCGCAGCACGATGCCGTCGTCGGAGTGCATCGAGGCGACGTCGACGCCGTAGCGCTCGCGCAGCCGGGCGGCCAGCACCAGTGCCCACGGGGCGTTGACCTGCGCGCCGAAGGGGGAGTGCACGACCAGCCGCCAGTCGCCGAGCTCGTCGCGGAACCGCTCGACCAGCAGCGTGCGGTCGTCGGGGAGGTGACCGGTGGCCGCCTTCTGCTCGACGAGGTAGGTCAGCAGGTTGGCCGCGCCCCACTCGTCGAGGCCGGCGGCGCGGGCGCGGTCGAGCCCGGCCTCGGGCGTGGCGCTGCCGACCTCGCGCAGGAAGGCGCCCAGGGCGCGGCCGAGCTCCAGCGGGCG
>DATIMX010000583.1:0-6196 GCA_035474935.1 Geodermatophilus sp.
CCCCCCCGGCGCCGGACGCCGCGGAGATCGTCGTCCGCTACCGGCCGGCGGTGGAGGTCGCCCAGGTCGGCGGCGACTGGTACGACGCGTTCGTCCAGCCCTCCGGGACGACGATGCTGGTGATCGGCGACGTCGTCGGCCACGACACCGAGGCCGCCGCGGCGATGGGGCAGCTGCGCGGGCTGCTGCGCGGCATCGCCTACCGCGACGGCGTCGGCCCGGCGCAGGTGCTCAGCGACCTCGACGCCGCCGTGCAGGGGCTGGGCATGCGCACGATGGCGACCGCGGCGGTGGCGCGGGTCGAGCAGAGCCCCGAGCAGCGGGACGCCGGGCTGACCACGCTGCGCTGGTCGAATGCCGGGCACCCGCCCCCGCTGGTGCTGCACACCGACGGCCGGGTGGAGGCGCTCGCGGCCGAGCGGCCGGAGCTGATGCTGGGCGTCGACCCGGCCGCGTCGCGGTCCGAGAGCGTGCTGACCGTGCGCCGCGGGACGACCCTGCTGCTGTACACCGACGGGCTGGTGGAGGGCCGCGACCTGCCCCTGGACGAGGGCATCGGCCGGCTGAGCGCCGCGCTGGCCGACCTCGGCGACCAGCCGCTGGAGCGGCTCTGCGACGCGGTCATCGAGCGGCTGCGCCCCGAGGGGCTGCAGGACGACATCGCCCTGGTCGCCATCCGCCTGCACCCTCAGGGCTGAGCCGGGCGGTCACCGGCCGGCGGGCCCTGCTGCAGCGACGAGTCCGGTCGTAGCGGGTTCGCCATGTCGATGATCGACACGCTCACGCGCGATCCCGCCGCAGGTTGCGAACCTTCCGCCGGTCCTCGGTGGCACGGAGCACCGTCGTCGAGGCGACCCGCTCAACCGACGTCTGCGGTCCGCCGTCCTGATCGCCCGGCGACTGGAAGAGATCGAGAAGACCTTGGGGTTCGCACTCGCCGAGCCCATCGGGCTGACCCGGGCCGGACTCGCCCTCACGGCATGGCGCCTACTCGACGACTGAGGGACGGGGGACCTGACCGAGCATGGGCACCCGGGGGTCATTGGGGTGTTGTTGCAGCCCGGAAGCGTGGGAAGCCCGGACGGCGGCGCACGCGGACCCGAACGGATCGAGGAGGCCGGGTCGCGCGCCGTAGGTTGACGTCGTGACCACCGACTCGCCGGCGGACGCCGAAACGGTCTACCAGATCGCGACTGCCAACCGGCTGCTGGCGGCCGACATGTTCGCGACTCTCACTCCAGAGCAGTGGCGCACGCCGAGCCTGTGCGCCGGATGGACCGTTCGCGAGGTCGCTGCCCACCTCCTCGAGCCTCTCGAGACCGGGGTCGGCACGCTCAAGCTGCTCGTCTACCTGGTGCGTTATCGCGGCTCCCTGGACCGCATGGTCGATGACACGGCCCGCAAGGCCGCTGCCCGCCCTACCGACGAGCTCGTCACCGGTCTGCGCGAGCGTGCCTCGACGCGACTGACGCCACCTGTGATCGGCCCGTTGGGTCCGATGACCGACACGTGCATCCACCTCCGTGATGCAGCGCGCCCCCTGGGTCTCGATGCCTGCCCGCCCCCGGCAAGCTGGCGTCCGGCGCTGGACTTCCTGGTCTCCAAGCCGGCCACCAAGGGCTTCATCCCCCGCGACCGACTCACTGGCCTGCGCTTCGTCGCCACTGACCAGGACTGGCGGCACGGTGACGGGCCGGAGATCATCGGCAGTAGCGAGGCCATCGCCTTGGCAGTCTCCGGACGCCGAGCTGCCCTCGACGACCTCGCCGGCCCCGGCCTCGACGTACTCCGTCGCCGGATCGCGCCGTCCTCACCCGCCGCACCGTAGGTCCGGCCGACCAGAGACGGGGCCGGTGTGTCGCAGGACGATCTCCTGCGGACGCCCGCACCGGCCGCCGGCTGCCGCTGGCGTTGTGCCGATGACCGTTCGGCTACTCGACATGACGCGGCTGGAACGCTGGGCTCGCGCGCGTGGGATCCCTGATTCCCCTCGGCCGCCGGCGTGAACAGGGGACCATCCCAGAGAGCCCCAGCCGCCGGCCAGCCCGACAGCCGCTCGGCCGGGAAGGACCAGCCGAGCCGGCGTCATCGCAGGTGGCGGTAGCGTCCCCACCTCATGAGGACGGGTGCGGAAAGCGCGATGGTCCCCGTCCCGGCGGGCAGCGTGGTGCTGACGGACCGACGGTCGCGGCGCAGCTGGACGGTCGACGTCGCGGCGCACCAGATGTCCGCTTCTCCGGTGACCCAGGCGCAGTACGCGCAGGTCACCGGAGAACGGCCGAGCACCGCGACTGGCGACCGGCTGCCGGTGGAGGGGATTTCGTGGTGGGACGCGGTGCGGTTCTGCCATGCGCTGTCCCAACGGGAGCAGCTGGTCCCCGCCTACCGGCTCGATCCCGACGGCGGGGGCATTGAATGGGACGCGTCCGCCGATGGCTATCGCCTTCCTACTGAGGCCGAGTGGGAGCACGCCTGCCGCGCCGGGACCGGCGCCGCGCGGTATGGGGAGCTCGACGATGTCGCGTGGTACCGCGGCAACTCGGAGGGACGACCGCACTCGGTGGGCGGCAAGCAGCCCAACGCCTGGGGGTTGTTCGACATGCTGGGCAACGTCTGGGAGTGGTGCTGGGACGTCTACGACGCCGAGGTGTACGGCACCTACCGAGTGCTCCGCGGCGGTGGCTGGTTCGACGAGCACTGGAGTTGTCGGGCCTCGGTACGGCGCAGGAGTCATCCCACCTTCCGGATCGACGACGTCGGCTTCCGCGTCGCCCGTTCGGTGTGCCATTGACCCGCAGCGGACCTCCGCCCCCGCTGCGGCGGCCGCGGCCGCGTCGGTCGGGTCTTCACCGGAGGGTCAGCCGCACCCCACTCACTGAGGCTTGGACGACGCAGGACCACCAGGCCGCCGGGCAGGCCGACCAGGTGGTACCGACGGTGGCCCACTGCGGCTGGACGGCATCCTGACCGAGCGGCTCTACGAGACGGCTCCGGCTGCGCTGGAGCTGCTCGACGACGTTGAACGCAGCGGGCAGCTGCCGCCTCTCGCTGAGGGCAGTTTCACCGGCTACACCCATCGTCCGGCCGACGTGGCCGGCGAGATCGCCGACGCACACCTTCATCTCGTGGACCTGGTGGGCGTCGAGGGCCTGCCCCTCGCCGAGGCCGAGCTCGCGGCACGGCTGGCCGGCCCGAAGGCTCGACGTGTGCTCCTCGACGCAGCCGCGGCGATCGAGCGAGGGCCCGAACTGCTCGGCGCCAGCTCACACCTGATCGCCACGGCCCGACGAGCCCGCTGACCAAGCCGACCGAGACCGCATGGAGTCGGCTCCATCTGCCGTACCGCTGACCGAACCTGCGATGGCGACCTCCAAGGGCTACGTGCCGCCATCCGCCGATGTCCCCAGGGATCCCGGTTCTGGGACGGCTGCCCGTCAGCCGTCGAGGAGCTCGTCGGGTAGCGGTGCGCGAACGTCACGAGCGTTCCGCCGGGTCACCGCAGCACCGGGAACACCAGGTGGGTGACCCTGTCGCCCTGCAGGCAGACCGTCGGGTTGCCGAGCAGGACGTCCCGGGACGACAGCTTGCCGAAGAAGGGGCGGTTGCCCTCGCCCATCACGACGGGGACCAGGTCGACGGCCACCTCGTCGAGCAGCCCCAGGTCCAGGCACTGCCGGGCGATGGTGCCCCCGGTGATCGCGACGACACGGTCGCCGGCGAGCTCCTGAGCTCGTGCGACCGCGGCCTCGATCCCGTTGGTCACGAAGGTGAACGGAGCGCCGGGGTGCGCCTCGGCCCAGTCCGCCGGAACCCGGTGTGTCACGACGACGACGGGGACGTCCAGGGTGTGTCGGCCCTGCCAGCCCTCGGCCACCTCGAAGAGCGTCCGGCCACAGACCAGCGCCCCCAGCGAGGACGTCCACCGCCGCCAGTACTCCGCGCTGGGCGGGGTCAGGTGCACGGTGAAGTCGCCGGCGGGGGTCGGGATCGCGACCTCGCCGTTCTGCAGCCAGTCGAACAACCGGCCGATGCTGTTGTCCTGCTTGGCGACGTACCCGTCGAGGGACATGATCGCGTTCGCTACCACTTTGCCCACGGATCCTCGCTCCTCAGGTGTGCTTCCGCCGGTAGCCCTGCGCGAGATGACGTCTCGCATCACCACCTCCCAGATTCCTTCATGAGGGCCTGTCGCCGCGGGTGGCCATAGCGTTGTGGCCTGCAGCGACGTGGTGCACGGCTGTCCCGCGGGAGTGAGGGCCTCCCGACGGAGGCCCGGCTGCTGATGTAGGTGAGGACCCGCCACCTCGGCCGAACTCATCGCGCGGCCGGCCCCGAGCTCCCGAGACCGACCGGGCGGTGCAGATGGTCGGGCGCAAGCTGGGGTGCGAACGGGTCGCGCTTGTCGGAAGTCCCGCTTGTCGAACCGCCGGCGCTGGCGGCGTGCGGTGGGATGGCCGTATGACAGCCGACGGCGCTCAGCCGGCTGCCCACGGGGACCCGAATCAGAACCCGATGATGCGCAGCAGTGGAACAGCGACGACCTCTGACCGAAGGCTGCGGTGAGTGTTCCTGAGGCGGCGGGGTCATCGACTCGGTACCGGTTACGGGACAGTCGCTCGAGGGAGGCCTGCGTTGCAGTGCCACGCTCGCGGTTGTGCCGTATGGCCGGGTGGGGCGGGCGAGTCCGGCCAGGTGGGCGTCCCCCGCGCACGATGGCGGGTGGCCACGGAGCCTCCGCAAGTGCTGTCAGCGAGCCACGGCGACCACTGCTACGTTCCGGGAGGCCGCGCCGGAGAACGAGGAGGTGGTACCCGTGAACGTATCGACATGGGTGCTCCCCTCCGGGGTCACGGTCGGACGATAGGTCGTCCGGGAGTGCCGTTGAGGATCACTCCCGAGAGGCACGACCATGCGATTCACTTCTGAGCAGCGCCTGGACGACGGCGTCCTCGAACGCGGATTCACCCTCGGCGAGATCCCCGGTGTCCTGTGGACGCCTGGATCCGCACCGGCCCCGCTGATCCTGATCGGCCACAACGGCGGGTTGCACAAGCGGCTGCCTCGGCTGGTGGCCCGGGCCCGGCACTACGCGGCGGAGTACGGCTTCGCGGCGGCCGCCATCGACGCCCCCGGGCACGGTGACCGGCCCCGTTCCGCCGCCGATGAGCAGGCCGGCGCCGACCTCCGCCGGGCGGTAGAGGCCGGCGAGTCGGTCGACGAGATCGTCGACGCCTTCATCCTCCCGCTGGTCGAGAGGGCGGTCCCGGAATGGCAGGCCACCCTGGACGCCCTCCTCTCGCTGCCCGAGATCGGCGGCCCGGTCGGGTATGACGGGATGACCGCCATCGGCATTCGGCTGGCGCTGGTCGAGCCGCGCATCTTGGCCGCCGTTTTCTTCGGCATGGGTTTCGTGCCCGGCGCCCTGCGCGAGGAGGCCCGGCAGGTCACCATGCCGCTGCAGTTCCTGCTGCAGTGGGACGACGAAGGCATGGAACGGCAGCCGGTCCTGGACCTGTTCGACGCCTTCGGCGCCGAGGAGAAGACGCTGCACGCCAATCTGGGTGGGCACGCCGGTACCCCGTGGTTCGAGGTGGACGACGCGGCCCGGTTCTTCGCCCGGCACTTGAAGTGAGGCCGAGCCATCAGCTCTCCATCAGAGTCGCCGCACCTGCCGGCGGGCGCTCCCCGGCGCCCGCGGGCGACCCGTCCCCGTGACCGATCGACCTACGGCATGGTCGGGGTGGTGCCGGCGGCTGCTCAGGAGCGGCCTCGAGTCAGGAGCGGCCTCGAGGATGCGCTGGACGACTGCGGCGACGACGGCGCAGTGGTTGCGGCAGCCTGCCAGGGCGTCCGCGGAGAGGAGTGGTGGACGTGCGCGCGCTGACCTACTACGTGGGGGTGAGCCTGGACGGGTACATCGCCGCCCCCAACGGCTCATTCGACTTCTTCCCTGTCGATCAATTGGTGCTGGACTTCATAGCCGAGGAGTTCCCCGAGACCCTCCCCAGCCACGTGCGGGCCCACCTGGGCGTCACCGCGCCGGGCACCCGGTTCCACACCGTGCTGATGGGCCGCGCCACCTACGCCCCGGCCCTGCAGGCGGGGATCACCAGCCCGTACGCGCACCTGCGCCAGTACGTGGCCTCCACCACCCTGCCCGCCGGCTCCGATCCGCAGGTGACGGTGGTGTCCGAGC
>DATIMX010000584.1:0-14802 GCA_035474935.1 Geodermatophilus sp.
CCCACGTGCGGGTTGGGATCCCGGGCCAGGTCGAGGACCTCCGGGTCCCGGAACACCGCGGGGTCGCGGTTCGCGGCGGCGTAGAGGAGCAGGAACTTGTCGCCCGCCCGGAACCGGTGACCGTTCACCTCGCCGTCCCGCGTGGCGGTGCGCCGCATCCAGGTGACCGGGCTGGTCCAGCGCACCACCTCCTCGACGGCCGTGCGGTCCAGCCCCGGGTCGGCCGCCCACCGCGCCCGCTGGTCGGGGTGCTCGTGCAGCGCCAGCACGCCCTGGGAGATGGCGTTCCGGGTGGTCTCGTTGCCGGCGACCAGCAGCAGGATGAAGAACGAGGCGATCTCCTGCTGGGACAGCCGCTCGCCGTCGACCTCCGTGGTGACCAGCGCGGTGGTGAGGTCCGACTGCGGGTGCGCCAGCCGCTCGGCGGCCAGCCGCTCCATGAGCCCGGCGAGCTCCATCCCGGCCAGCAGGAAGGCGCTGACCGGGTCGTTCTCGTCCTCGATGAGCTCGGGGTCCCCGCCGGAGAGGATGACGTTGGACTGCGCGAGGACCGTCGCCCGGGCCTCCTCCGGGACGCCCATCATGTCGCAGATGACCCGCAGCGGGATCGGTGCGGCGAGGTCGGCCACGACGTCGATCGCGCCGTCCTGCGCCTCCGCGGTCCGGCGGGCCCGCGTCAGGACGTCGTCGACGACCGACCTGACCTGGTCGACCAGCTGCTCCAGCACGCGCGGGGTGAACGCCTTGGACACGATGCGCCGGATCTTGGCGTGCCGGGGGTCGTCCATGCTGATCAGCGAGCCGTAGAACTCGTTGAGGTCGGCCGGGACGTCGGGGATGGACACCGCGCCGCGGCCCGAGCAGAAGAGTGCGGGCTGGGAGCTGATCGCCTCCAGGTCGGCGTAGCGGGTGACGGCCCAGTAGCCGGGCCCGACCGGGATCCCCGGCAGCTCCGGCTCGGCGAAGAACGCGAAGGGCCGCTCTCTGCGCAGTGCCGCGAAGGTCGCGTACCGCACCGACGGCGGGCCGGCCCACCAGTCCCGGTCCGAGAGGTCGACCGCGTCCAGGTCGACGGGTCCGGGCGGAACGGCCTCAACGGTCACAGGTGCCCTCCCTCGGAGCGTCGGTGACCGCGACGTTAGGGAGCCGGCCGGTGACGCACAACACCCCCGCGGCAGCCGGCAGCACGACGACGGAGGGCCCGGTCACCGTGGTGACCGGGCCCTCCGTACGTGGTAGCGGGGACAGGATTCGAACCTGTGACCTCTGGGTTATGAGCCCAGCGAGCTACCGAGCTGCTCCACCCCGCGTCGGTGAGACCACCATACACGTCCCGCCGGCACGCCGAGCGCGCCGGTGTGGGTGGCCCTCGGTGTCCCCGTCAGACGGGCTCCGGCGCACCGGCCCGGGCCGGCTCCTCGGCGTCCGGCGCCGTCCTCGCACCGGGCAGCGTCCGGCGCGCCCGGCCCCGCACCAGCCGCGACAGGGCCGTGGGTTGACCGAAGGCCGCCGTCAGCCGGTCGAGGAAGACCGCCAGCAGGACGACGGCGAGCCCGCCCTCGAACCCGGCGGCGACGTCGAGCTGGGTCACCGCCCGCACCACCACAGCGCCGAGGCCGGCGGCGCCGAGCAGGCCGGCCGTGACCACCATCGACAGCGCCAGCATGATCACCTGGTTGACGCCGGCCATGATCGACGGCAGCGCGAGCGGCAGCTGGACCTCCCGCAGCACCTGCCCGGGCCGGGCACCGAAGGCCTGCGCGGCCTCCACCACCTCCCGGTCGACCTGGCGGATGCCCAGCTCGGTCAGCCGGACACCGGGCGGGATGGCGAACAGGATTGTCGCCACGACGCCGGGCACGACCCCGACCCCGAAGAAGAAGACGGCGGGGATGAGGTAGACGAAGACCGGGGTCGTCTGCATGACGTCCAGCACCGGGCGGACGACGACGCTGACCGCCCGGTGCCGGGCCGCCAGGATCCCGATCGGCACCGCGACCGCCGTGGCGATCACCGCCGCCACGAAGACCAGCGCGAGGGTCTGCATCGTCTCGACCCACAGCTCCAGCGACACCACCAGCAAGAACGCCAGGACCGTGTACAGCGCCAGCCACGGGCCGCGCAGCACCAGGGCGAGCAGGGCGAAGACGACGATCCACACCACCGGCGGCGGCGAGACCAGCGCGTCGGTCAGGCCGTCGACGAGCACCTGCATGACCGCGGAGATGCCGTCGAACAACCACGGCACCGTGGCCAGCAGCCAGTCGATCAGGTCGGACACCCACTGCCCGAGGGGGATGTGCGGCACGGCTCAGCCCTCCCGTCGCGCGGGGACGGCGGCCAGCGCATCGAGCACGGCCGCCCGGGGGACGACGCCGAGCAGCCGGCCGTCGTCGTCCACGACCCCGAGCGGCACAGCGCAGCGGCCGACCAGGTGGACGAACTCGACGAGCGGGCGGTCCGGGCTGGTCGTGGCGAAGTCGGCGACCAGCTCCCGCCGGCCGAGGGCCGTCCGGCCCTCCTGCACCGCGCGGGCCAGCAGGTCGTCGCGGGCCACCCCGGCGATCCGCCCGTCCTCGCCGAGCACGTAGACGCCGTTGGCCTCGGCGGCACCGAGGGCGCGCAGCACCTCCCCCGCCGGCTGCCCGAGCCGGGCGGTCAGCCGCGGCTCACGCAGCAGGTCGCCCGCGGTGAGCACGCGGGTGCGGTCGACGTCGGAGGTGAAGTCGGCGACGTACTCGTCGGCCGGTGCGGAGATGATCTCGGGGCCGGTGCCCAGCTGCACCGTGCGCCCGTCCTTGAGCATCAGGATGCGGTCGCCCAGCCGCATGGCCTCGTTGAGGTCGTGGGTGATGAAGACGATCGTCTTGTGCAGCTCGGTCTGCAGCCGGACCAGCAGGTCCTGCATGTCGCGCCGGATGAGCGGGTCGAGCGCGGAGAACGGCTCGTCCATGAGCAGGACGTCGGAGTCCGCGGCCAGTGCGCGGGCCAGGCCCACGCGCTGCTGCATGCCGCCGGAGAGCTGGTCGGGCCGGGCGTGGGCCCGGTCGAGCAGCCCGACCGTCCGCAGCGCCCAGTCGGCCCGCTCCCGCTGCTCGGCCGCGGGGGCGCCGCGGACCTTGAGCGCGTAGGCCGCGTTCTCGCGCACGGTGCGGTGCGGGAGCAGCGCGAAGTGCTGGAACACCATGCCGACCCGCTCGTTGCGCAGCGTCCGCAGGTCGGCGTCGCCCAGTGAGCGCAGGTCCTGGCCGTCGACCTCGACCGTGCCCGCGCTGGGCTCGATCAGCCGGTTGAGCAACCTGACCAGCGTCGACTTCCCCGACCCGGACAGCCCCATGACGACGAAGAGCTCACCCCGCTCGACGGTGAAGCCGACGTCGTGCACGGCCAGCGTCGAGCCGGTGCGGCGCTGGACCTCGTCGCGCCCCACCCCCTCGGCGGCCAGCCGCAGCGCGTCCTGCTCGCGCGGGCCGAAGACCTTGGTCAGGCCCGTGGCCCGCAGCACCGGAGGCACGGTCAGCCGATCCACTGGTCGATCTGGTCGGCGTGCCCGTCGACCCACTGGCGCGCGACCGTCGCGACCTCCTCGCCGTCGACGTCGACCTGCTTCTGCATCGCCTCCATCTCCTCGACGGAGATGCGCAGGTCGGTCAGCAGGTCGACGAAGGCCGGGGCCTGCTCGCGCAGCTCCGTGCTGGCGGCGATGTTGGCGCTGTACGACGGCATCGCGCAGGCGCCGTCCCCCGTGGTGAGGCAGCCGTCGCTGTAGGGCGTGGGCTCCTCGAGCTGAACCATGTCGTACTGCGCGAACACCGCGTGCGGGTGGTACAGGTACAGCACGATGGGCTCCTCACGGCTGTAGCTGTTCGCCAGCTGGGCGAGCTCGGCCGCCTCGCTGGAGACGACGTGCTCCAGCGTGACCCCGTAGCCCTGGAGCCGCTTGGCGTTCTGCTCGGTGGTGATGTAGCCCGGGTCGGCGTCGTAGAACTTCCCGCCCAGCTCGTCGGCGTAGTCGTTGAGCTGGGTGACGCTGGTCAGCCCCTCGAGCGGGCCGCCGGGCGCGACGGCGTAGGCGGGCACGAACCAGCCCTGCGACGCGTCGCCGTAGGTCTCGGACACGATCTGCACCTGGTCGGCGGCCTGGTCGGCGAGCTGCTGCTGGTTGGGCAGCGCGACCTCGGTGAGCAGGTCGATGTCCCCGCGCTGTGCGCCGGCCCAGGCCGCCGCCGGGTCGAGCTGGGTGGTGGCCAATGAGGCGACGCCGAGGTCGGGGTGGTCGGTGGCGATCTCGCTCAGGATCGAGTTGGTCAGGCCGGCGGCGGTCCAGCTGAACTGCGCGGTCTGGACGGTGACGCCGCTCCCCCCGCCGGTGGCGCTCTCGGCGCCCTCCTCGGCGCTGCACCCGGCGACGGTGGCGGTGAGGAGGGCGGCCAGCGCCACCGCGGAGGTGCGGGGACGGGTCGTGGTGCGCAGCATGGGGGTCTTCTCTCATCGTGGCGCCAGGGCAGGCTCGCCGGCGGGTGTGGTCGTGCGGCGAGGCGCAGGCCCCTCGTGGGACCTGCGCCTCGCCGTGCGGTCAGTTCTCGGGGACGAGCGTCGTGCACGTGCGCGGTCAGGCGCCAGTCGGACCGATCGGCTGGTCCCCCCGGAGCGTGATGCGATGCATCACGCGTCGCTGGTCGCCGTAGTCACGGTTGGCGTAGTGCACCGTCGAGCGGTTGTCCCACATGACGACGTCGCCGACCGACCAGCGGTGCCGGACGATGTGCTCCGGCTTGGTGATGTGCGCGTAGAACAGGTCGAGCAGGTACCGGCTCTCGGCGTCGGAGACGTCCTTGATGTGCGACACGAAGCCGGGGTTGACGAACAGCCCCTTGCGGCCGGTCTCCGGGTGCACCCGCACCACCGGGTGCTCGATCGGGACGAGGGCGCGGAACTCCTCGCCCTCCCACTTGGTCCGCTCCTCGCGCTGGGCGAGGTAGTAGCCGAACTCCCGCGTGCCGTCGTGCACCGCGACCAGCTGGTCGGCCAGGTGCCGGACCGGCTCGCTGAGCGACCGGTAGGCCAGCTCCAGGTCCGCCCACTGGGTGTCCCCGCCCGTGGGCGGCAGGACGACGGCCCGCAGGACCGACCCCAGTGGCGGACGGCGGACGAAGGTGACGTCGGTGTGCCACACGTCGGCGAAGCCGCCCGTGGCACTGTCGAGCGCGTAGATCTCCGGGTGCTGCTCGTCGACACCGGGGACCACCGGGTGGGACTCGGTGACCTCGCCCAGGCGGCGGCCCAGCGCGATCTGGCCGTCGGGGTGCAGGTCGTGCTGGCCGGCGAAGAACAGCACCTTGTACTCGGCGAGGGCGGCCCGGATGGCGCGGACCTGGTCGTCGGTGGCGCGGCTGAGGTCGACGCCGTGGACCCGGGCGCCGATGGACGGCTCGAGGCGCTGGATCTCGAGGAGCCCGCGCTCGGCGGTGGCGGTTGCGGGCAGGGTCGTGGGGGCAGCGAGCAGGGTCATGCGAGGGAACTCCGGTGGCGAGGGGGTGAACGGTGGCTCGGACGGCGTCAGGCCGGACAGAGCGCGCTCGCGCACCGCAGCAGGTCGACGTGCCGGCGCTCGACGAGCGCTAACCGCACAATCCCGACCAACTGCATGCGGATTACCTTAGTGGCTGTCCCCGCACTCGTGTCACAGGGGGTCACCGTGTCCTCCGCGGCCCACCTGCAACCCGCGGCGCGATGACCACGCCACCACGGTCCCGCGGACGCCCACGCCGAATGCGGTCGACATCGGCAGCCCGGCTCCCCTCCCCGGCAGCCCGCGTGCAGCAGACGATGGCGACGCCCACGGCTCGGCTGCGCAGACGAGGTGATGGAACATGACACGTACCCCCGGCCACGGCAGACCGGCGAACCTGACCCACAAGCTGCTCGGGAGCCATCTCCTGGACGGCGAGCTCGTCCCAGGGCAGGACATCCGCGTGGACGTCGACCAGATCCTGGTCGAGGACGCGACCGGGACGATGGCCGGGATGCAGTTCGAGCTGCTCGGTGTCGACGACGTCGCCGTGCCGCTGGCGGTCATGTACGTCGACCACAACGTGCTGCAGATCGACGACAAGAACATGCAGGACCACCGCTACCTCCGGTCGTTCTGCCAGCGGTACGGCCTGTGGTTCTCCCCGCCCGGGCACGGCATCTCGCACTACATCCACGTCGAACGGTTCGCCCGGCCGGGGCAGCTGCTGGTCGGCGCCGACTCGCACACCACCACCTCCGGGGCGCTGGGCATGTTCGCCACCGGCGCCGGCGGCCTGGAGGTGGCGGTCGCGATGGCCGGATACGGCTTCGAGCTGCCCTGCCCGCGGGTGATCGGGGTCGAGCTCACCGGTCGGCTCGGAGCGGGGGTGGAGGCGAAGGACGTCGTCCTGGAGCTGCTGCGCCGCTACGGCGTGCGCGGCGGCACCGGCGCGGTCTTCGAGTTCTGGGGGGACGGCGTGGCCGGCCTGTCCACCGCCGCGCGGGCGACGATCTGCAACATGGCGATGGAGACCGGCGCGACCACCGCGGTCTTCCCCGCCGACGACGAGACCCGCGCCTGGCTGGCGGCACAGGGCCGGGAGCCCGACTTCCGCCCGCTGGCCGCCGACCCCGGGGCGGACTACGACGACCACGTCTCCATCGACCTCTCGGAGCTCGAGCCGCTGGTCGCGCTGCCGCAGTCGCCGGGCAACGTCGTCCCCGTCGCGGAGGTGGCCGGCACCGAGGTGGTGCAGGTCTGCGTCGGGTCGTCGGTGAACAGCGCCTACGAGGACCTCGCCGCCGTCGCCGCCGTGCTGCGCGGGCGCACCGTGCACCCGGGTGTGCAGCTGACCGTCACCCCGGGCTCCCGGCAGGTCCTCGACGTCATCGCCCGCTCGGGCGTGTACCAGGACCTGCTCGCGGCCGGCGCGCGCATGCTCGAGCCGATCTGCGGCCCGTGCATCGGCATCGGCCAGGCCCCGGTCAAGGGCCGGCCGTCGCTGCGCACCTTCAACCGCAACTTCCCCGGCCGCAGCGGCACCGCCGAGGACCAGGTGTACCTGTGCTCGCCCTCGACTGCCGCGGCCAGCGCGCTGACCGGTGCCATCACCGACCCGCGGACCGGCGACCGGCCGCCGCTGCGCCCGGCCGCGCCGCCGGACCTGACGCTGCACCAGCGGCACGTCACGCCGCCGCTCCCCGAGGCCGAGCGGCGCGCGGTGACCATCGAGCGCGGGGAGAACCTCGTGCCGCCGCCGTTGCCGGAGCCGCCGCCCGAGGACCTGGACGCGCCCGTGCTGATCGTCGTCCCCGACGACATCTCCACCGGCGACATGGCCCCGGACGGCGCGATCGCCATGTCGGTGTGGTCGAACATCGCCGAGTGCGCCCGGTTCATGTTCCGCCGCCTGGACCCGGGCTTCTACGAGCGCGCCCGCGCCGCGGGCGGCGGGATCATCGTGGGTGGCTACAACTACGGCCAGGGCTCGTCCCGGGAGCAGGCCGCGCTGGCACCGCAGTACCTCGGGGTCCGGGCCGTCGCCGCGCGCAGCTTCGCCCGCATCCACCGGCGCAACCTCATCGCCGTCGGCGTCCTGCCGCTGGTCCTCGGCGACCAGGGGTACGAGGAGGCCCGGACCGGGCAGCGCTGGCACATCCCCGGCCTGGCCGGGGCCGTCACCGGTGGCGCGGACACCGTGACCGCAGAACTCGACGGCGGGCAGCACATCCCGTTGACGCTGGCCCTCACTCCGAACGAAAGGGCCGTCCTGGGAGCCGGTGGGCTGATCGAACACATCCGCTCAGGTGGCCGTTCCGCTGTCCGGTCGTAGCGCGACCCCCGGGAGGATGTCGCGATGGTCCGGCTGCTGTTCACCTGTCGACCACTGGCTGGACACTACGAACCACTACGTCCGCTGGCTTCAGCCGCCCGGGACGCCGGTCACGCGGTCGCGTTCGCCACCGGTCCACCGGTGGTGGCACGGGCACGCCGCGACGGCTTCGACGCCCTGCCGGCGGGGCCAGGGGAGGACTTCCGGGCCGAGTGGGGACCCCGCTTTCCCGGCTGGGACCGGCTGGTCGGTGATGACCAACGCCGGTTCGTCTTCACCGAGATCTTCGCGAACCTCGAACTCGCGCCCCGAGCCAATGACCTCGACCGCGCTCTGGACCGGTGGCGTCCCGACCTGGTCGTCCACGAGATGGCGGAACTGGCCGCGCCGCTGATCTGCTCCGCCCGCGGGCTGCCCTGTGTCGATGTCAGCTTCGGCCCGCTGGTCCCAGCCGCCCTGTTGCGGGCCGCCGGGCAGGCGGCCGCCCCGCACTGGCAGGCACGCGGACTCGAGCCCCATCCTCTCGCCGGTCTCCTACGGCACCTCTACATCGACATCTGCCCACCCAGCCTGCAGACCGCAGAGATCACGTCGGTCCCGGTGGTCCAGTCCCTGCGCCCCGTCGCCGCTGCGCACGCCACCGCACCGGTGCCGGACTGGCTCGCCGCGCTGCCCGACCGGCCGCTGATCTATCTGACCCTGGGGACCCTCTTCAACCGCGACCTGCGCGTCTTCGCGACCGTCCTGGACGGTCTGCGAGACCAGCCGGTGTCGGTGGTGGTGACAGTCGGACAGCACAACAACCCGTCGGCGTTGGGGCCTCGAACGGCCAACATCGCGGTGCACCGCTACGTGCCACAAGCCGAGCTGTTGCCCCACTGTCACGCGGCGGTCATCCACGGTGGCGCCGGCACCATGCTGGGCGCCCTGGCGGAGGGCGTACCGCTGCTGTGTCTGCCGCAAGGAGCCGACCAGCACTTCAACGCCGACCGGGTGGTCGCGGCCGGCGCCGGACTCAAGCTCCTGCGCGACGAGCTCACTCCCCATGCGGTCCGAGCCGCAGTGGCCGTCCTGGTGGACGAACCAGGCCATCGGTTGGCCGCCCGCCGCATCGCCGATGAGATCGCTGCCATGCCGACACCCGCCGAGGCCCTGGCCGCCATCCTGCGATTGACGGCCTGAGCCGGACCTCGCCCTCGGACGACGACGGCCCTGCCGGCGACAGCCCCAGCCACGGCCAGGGCGCGAGGCCAGGACCCGCGCTCCACACGGATCGGAGCGCGGACATGGCGGGGAACGGACACGAGGCGGCCCGTCCGCATCCAGCCGGTCCGGGAATCCGGGAACGGGTCGGGACGTGACCAGTAGAGCCACGCAGACCCCGCGAGATGATCGGCGGGGTCGACCACCGAGTTCGTCACCCTGGGTATCGGCCTCCTGGCTTCGCCCCCATAGGCGGCTCAGACAGACGGTGAGGCACACGAACTCGAGGTCTGACGTCCGGCCGTCACGGCCGGTCGTCACCGGAAGCACCGGCGGCGACCGCCTCCCACCCCCGGGAGAGGACCAGGCGGACGTCGCGCAACGCGGTGATGTCGGTGAGCGGGTCGCCGTCGACGAGGAGCAGGTCCGCGTCCAGCCCGGGGGCGAGCCGGCCTGTCCGACCGGACAGACCGGAGGCGCGGGCCGCCTGGCCGGTCGCGGCCGCGAGGGCCTGCGAACACGGAATCCCGGCGTCGACCATGTCGATCACCGACTGCCGCATGCTCCCGTGCGGCTGAGCCGGGCCGATCCCCGAGTCGGTGCCACCGATCAGCCGGACACCCACGCGGTGCAGGGCGGCCACCTGCGCCCGGTGGACCTCGGGGCTGAGGCCGAGGTGATCGAGCAGTGCCTGCACCCGAGGGGGCGGCTGGACGTCGGGGGCATGGTTGAGAGTCGGGCAGACGGCGACGCCGGACGCGGCGAGCGCCTCAGCCAGGCTCTCCGGCATCGCGATCCCCTGGGCGGTCATGCAGCTGCAGTGCTCGATCCCGTCGAGTCCGGCGGCCAGGCACATCTCGACCGCCGTGACGGCGTGGGCGTGCCCAGTCACCGGCAAGCCGGCACGGTGGGCCTCGTCGACCAGGCCGCGTAGCTCCGTGAGAGTGAACTGGCACTGCGTGACGTCGGTGCCCTCGGTCAGCATGCCGCCGCTGGTCATCACCTTGATCACGTCGACCCCGTGCTCGGCCCGCTCTCGGACTGCGCGACGCAGGCCGTCCTCACCCGACGCCTCCCCGCCCATCCCGGCACAGTGACCGTCGGGGCAGGTGATCGGCGGACCGGAACCCACGACCGTCGGGCCCTCGGGATGTGCTCGGTGCCGGTCGACCACGGTCCACCGCGCGTCGCCGAGGTCCCGGACGGCGGTGACGCCGGACGCGAGCTGGATCGCGAGCGAGGTGGCGACGATCTCATCGAGTTCGTCGTTCCCGAGCTCGGGGAGCTGGTCCAGTGCCCGGGGTCCGCCGTCGCCGCAGAGGTGCACGTGGGCGTCGATGAGCCCCGGGAGAAGCGTTCCCCCGGGTACCTCGGTGACCGGGCAGTCCGCGGGTGCGGCGGCCGTTCCCGGTTCCACCGCGAGGATCGTCGACCCGCTGACCAGTACGAGGGCTCCGCCGGGGATGCACCGCTCGCCGTCGAATGCTCGAGGAGCCCGATAAGCGTGCATGTCGGCCCCCTGTGCTGTGGCGGCTTGTGCCCCGACGCTACTCAGAAGAGGCCAGCGACATGAGGGTCGATGGTCGCGGAACCGCAGGCCTGCCGGACCCACCCCCGCAGGATCCGCGCGGACCATTGTCGAGGCGCAGAGGCATCGGACGGTCGCGACGTGACTCCCTCGATCCCGCGTCGCCCGGGCGCGGGATCGTGCGCTGCAGACCCTTGCACGGACGACCGTCGCCCTCACAGTCACTGTGAGGGCCGCTGTCTCCTGCTAGCGGGGTAACCGGCCAAACCACCGACCTCCCTGCTTGCCGTCGTCTGTTCCCGCAGGTCACAGCTCCTGCCTACGCATCTGCACACCCCGCCCTGGTCCGTTTCCCGACCTGACCTGCCAGCTCATCGGGATACGAAGGTGATCTTGACACGCTCCTCGGACGGCGCCTTCTCGGCGGCATCCCCCGTCGCGGTTGGCATCGTGGTGATGGCTCCCGTGTCGGGGCGGCTGCAAGTGACGGAGCGGTGATGCCGCGGTCACTCTGATGGCTGTAGGGATGAGGGGTGAGCGGTCGCCGGACCGACTTCTTCATCAGCCACGCCGGCAAGGACACCGCGTGGGCCGAATGGCTGGCCTGGCAACTGCAGCAGGCCAGCTACACCGTCGAGCTGGCTGTGTGGGACTGGGCGCTCGGTGAGGACTTCGTCGCCCGAATGCAGTCGGCCCTGGAGCGGACCGACCGGTTGCTGGCGGTGTGCACCGAGGCCTACTTCACCTCCACGTATGGGGGCGCCGAGCTGCGCGCGGCCTTCGCCCAGCAGGCGGCGGGGCGAATCGTGCCGGTGCTCATCGAGCCGGTCACCCTGCCCGGCTTGTACGCACCGCTGATCCCGGTGGACCTCACCGGGTTGGACGAGGCCGCGGCGGCGGCGCGGCTGCTGGCCCGGCTGGCCGGTGGCCGGCCGACGAGTGCGCCGGCGTTCCCACGAGCAGGACCGGCGCCGGGCGACAAGCCAGGATTCGCCGGCCGCTTGCCCAAGATCTGGAAGGTCCCACCGCGGAATCCGCGGTTCACCGGCCGGGACGGCCTGCTCACCGAGCTGCGCCAGCGGCTGCGCGCCCACGAGAACACGCTGGTGGTGCAGGCGCTCTATGGGCTGGGCGGGGTCGGCAAGACCCAGCTGGCCATCGAGTACGCCCACCGCTTCGCCGCCGACTACGACCTGGTCTGGTGGATCGACGCCGAACAGCCGGTGCTCATCCCCGAGCAACTCGCCGCCCTCGCCGAGAGACTCGAGCTGTCCCTCGGGCCCACCGTGACCGACACCGTGGACCGGCTGCTCGCCGAACTCGCCCGCCGACCGCGCTGGCTGCTGATCTTCGACAACGCTGAAGGCCCACAGGACATCGCCGACTACCGGCCTGGCGGAGCCGGGCACGTCCTGGTCACCTCCCGGTCCCCGGGCTGGGGATCGCTGGGCGGCCGGCTGGAGGTCGACGTGCTGGCCCGCGCGGAGACAATCGCGCTGCTGCGAGCCCGCATTCCCGAACTGGGCGAGGAGCTGGCGGACACGCTCGCCGCAGAGCTGGGCGATCTGCCGTTGGCCGCGGCGCAGGCCGCCGGCTATCTCGAGCAGACCGCGCTGCCGGCGGCGGACTATCTGCGCCGGTTTCGCGCCCGCCGCGCCAGCCTGCTTTCCCGCGGCGAGGTGGTCGGCTACTCCGGGCGGCTCGACACCACCTGGGCGCTGTCCTTGGAGTGGCTTCGCGACCAGGACCAGGCCGCGGTCCAGTTGCTGGAGCTGGTCGCCTTCCTCGCTCCCGAACCCATTCCGTTGTTCCTGATCAGCGAGCACGCCGACCTGCTGGAGACACCGCTGCGGACCGTCGCCACCGACCCGGACGCTCTCGCTGACACGTTGGGCGCGCTGGTCGGCTACTCCCTGGCCCGCCGCTCCCCCGACGGCTTCCAGCTCCACCGGCTGATGCAGGCCGTCATCCGCCACCAGCTGCCTCCCGACCGACAGCAGGCCACCGCCGAGCGGGTGGTGGCGCTGCTGGCCGCCGCCTCCCCCGGCGACCCGGACGATCCGGCCAGCTGGACTACCTACGCCGCGCTCGCCCCGCACGTACTCGCCACCGCCCCGCTCGGCGACTCCTCTCTCGCCGGCCGGCGACTCGTGCTGGACACCGCGCGCTGCCTGCAAACCCACGGCGACAACCGCGCCAGCCGGGCCGTTAGTGAACGGCTGCTCGACCGCTGGCGGGCGATCCTCGGCGCCGACCATCCCGACACCCTGGCCGCCGCGACCAGTCTGACCCTCGCCCTGATCCAGCTGGGCGAGCCAGCGTCGGCGCGTGCCCTGGGTCACGAAACGCTGCACCGCTCCCGCTGCGTGCACGGCCCCGACCACGGCACGACCCTGACGGCGGCGACCGCCCTCACCCTCGCCCTGGTCCAGCGAGGAGAGGTCAGGCCGGCCCACGCCCTGGCCGAGGACACGCTGCAGCGCAGCCGCCGCGTGCTCGGGCTCGACCACCCGATCACTCTGTGGGCGGCGACCACCCTGACCCGCGCCCTGACCGAGCTGGGCGGGGCGGAGCGGGCCCGCGCCCTGGGCCAGGACACCCTGCAGCGCTGCCGGCGAGTGTTCGGCCCCGACCACCCAACCGCTCTGTGGGCGGCGACCACCCTGACCCGCGCCCTAAACCAGCTGGGCAAGGCAGAGCCAGCCCGCGACCTGGGCCAAGACACCCTGCAGCGCAGCCGGCGAGTGTTCGGCCCCGACCACGCCACCACCCTGTCGGCGGCGGCCGCCCTGACCCTGGCCTGGGTCTTGCTGGGTGAGCTGCAGTCGGCCCGCACTCTCGCTGAGGACACCTTGCAGCGCTCCCGCCGGACGCTCGGCCCCCACCACACCACGACCTTGTGGTCGGCAACCGCTCTGTCCCATGTCCTGGTGCAGCTGGGTGAGGCGGAGCCGGCCCGCGACCTGAGCCAGGGCACCCTGCAGCGCAGCCGGCGAGTGTTCGGCGCGGACCACCCGATCACCCTGTGGGCGGCCGCCCTGACCCTCGCGCTAGTTCACCTGGGTGAGGTGGAGGCGGCCCGCGCGCTGGGCCGGGACACCCTGCAGCGCTGCCGGCGGCTGTTCGGCCTGAACTACCCGATCGCCCTATCTGCGGCGGCCGCCCTGACCGGCGCCCTGGATCAGCTCGGCGAAGCAGAGCCGGCCCGCGCCCTCGGCGAGGACACGCTGCAGCGCTGCCGCCGGGCACTCGGCCCCGACCACCCCACCACCCTGTTGGTGGCAACCGCCCTCACCATCGCCCTGGCCCACCTGGGCGAGGCCGAACCGTCCCACGCCCTGGGTGACGACGCCCTGCAGCGCAGCCGCCGGGTGCTTGGACTGGACCATCGGATCACGCAGTACCTAACTGAGGCCGCCAGCGGCGGCTATCCCATGCCCAGTGGGGATTCGGCTGCCGACCGCCCCGAGGGTCCGCCGTGAACGTGGACCTCCGGAACTCGTGCGCCTCGTCGCGAGAACGGTAAGTCCCGCAGGGGCTCAACCCGTGGTGACCACGACTCGCTGCGGGTCACCGATCTTCTCGTGCAGGGTCCTCAGTGCGGCCTCGGCATCGTCCAGCGCAAACGTGTGCGTGATCGAGTGGCTGAGGTCCAGCCGCTTGGTGGCGACAAGCTGGAGCACTCGCTGCAATGTCGCCAGGGTCCCCCCGTAGGAGCCGAGCAGCTGGAGCTGCCTGCGCACGAAGACGGTAGGCGGCGGCACGGTGATGGGATCGGCGCCGAGTCCCACGATGACCGCCCGGCCACCGATACGCAGACACTCCACGGCCTGCCCGATGGTCGCCTGCGTCCCGATGAACTCCGCCGCCACGTCGACGCCCACACCCGCGGTGGCGGCGAGTACCGCGTCGACAACCGAGTCCGCAGACGCATCGACGACCACGTCCGCGCCGCCCTGCCTCGCCCGCTCGAGCTGCACCGCCCGGGTGTCCACCGCGATCACGGGTGAGGCGCCAGTGAGCTTGGCGATCTGCACGGCATGCAGCCCGAGCCCGCCGGCCCCGATCACAACGACCGACTCACCCGGCGCGAGCCGAGCGACGTCGGTCAACGCGTGGAAGGGAGTGATGACCGCGTCCGTGCAGATGGCGGCCTGTGGGAACGGAACATCGTCGGGAACGGCGGCCAGGTTCCTCGCAGGAACCGCGACGTACTCGGCCAGT
>DATIMX010000585.1:0-5712 GCA_035474935.1 Geodermatophilus sp.
CGGGCCGAGGTCCTGCGGGACGTGGCGGGTGCGCTGCTCGGGCGGTGCGCCCACCGGACCGGTGAGCCAGACGCCGCGGACGTCCTCGTCCACCGTGCCGGCGAGCAGGACGACGCGGCCGGCGGGGGTGTCGGTGGCGAGGACGACGCGCCGCTCCTCGACCGGGGGCGGGGTCAGCGGGCCCCAGTCGGCGCGGCGCGCGGCCTCGACGAAGGCGGCGTCGTCGGCGAGCGAGCCGCGCGTGGGCTCGGTGAGCACGGGGACGTCGGCGGCCTGCTGCTGGGCGCCCGGCGCGGCGGGCGGTTCCGCACTCAGCAGCGGGACCACCAGGGCGGCGGCGGCCGCGGTGGCGGCGGCCACGGCGGCGATCCCGGCGGTGCGGACCCGGCGCTGCCGGCGGGCGCGGCCGAGGGCGTCGGTGGCGGCCGCGTCGGCGGCCAGGCGCCAGCGCGCGGGCGGGACGGGTGCCGGTCGGGGGCGGTCGTCGAGCGACTCGAGGACCTGCCCGTCCCCGCGCGGCGACGCGGCGGCGTGCAGGGCGTCGGCGGCGGTGGTCGCGGGATCGGTGCCGCGCCGTCCCCAGTGCCGCCGGGTGCGGGCCAGGGCGCGCTGGACGGCGTCCTCGGCGCGGTCGGGGTCGCCGGTCAGCCGGAGCGCCTCGGCGAGGAGGCCGTCGCGCTCGGCGGCGACGAAGCGGCGGAAGGCCGCGTCGTCGTCCTCGCCCATGCCGGTCCTCTCGGGGTGCGCTGTGCCGGGAGCCCCAGTGTCCCGCTCCGCGGTCGTCCGGACCCACTGCTGGGGCTAGCGTCAGCAGACGTGCAACTGCCCGACGGACTGGTCGCCGTCGTCAAGCGGGACTGCCCGACGTGCACCCTCGTGGAGCCGGTGCTGCGCGGGCTGGGTGCCGCGGTGTGGTGCCAGGACGACCCGGACTGGTTCGACGGCGACGACACCGGTCTGGAGCTGTCGTACCGGCTGGGCATCGAGACCGTGCCGACGGTGCTGCGCGTCGAGGGCGGTCGGGAGACGGGCCGGGTCGTGGGGTGGAGCCGGGAGCAGTGGGAGGAGCTGACCGGGGCCGCCGGGCTCGGTCCCGGGCTGCCCGATCACCGGCCCGGCTGCGGGTCCCTGTCGGTGGACCCCTCCCGGGTGGACGAGCTGGAGGCCCGCTACGGCGACGGGCTGGCCAGCCGGCGGGTGGCGCTGGCCGACCTCGAGGACGAGCACGAGGCGCTGTTCGACCGCGGCTGGACCGACGGGCTGCCCGTGGTCCCGCCGACGCCGGAGCGGGTCCTGCGGATGCTGCGGGGGACGACGCGGGATCCGCGCGAGGTGGTCGCCGTCGTCCCGCCGGACCTCGTGGCGTGCACCGTGGAGAAGGTCGCGGTCAACGCGGTGATGGCCGGGTGTCTCCCCGAGTACCTGCCGGTGGTGCTCGCCGCGGTGGAGGCCGCCTGCGCCGAGGAGTTCGCCCTCCACGGGCTGCTGGCCACGACCTACTTCTCCGGCCCGGTCGTGGTGGTCAACGGCCCGGTCGCCCGGCGGGTCGGCATGAACAGCGGGGTCAACGCCCTCGGCCAGGGCAACCGGGCCAACGCCACGATCGGCCGGGCGCTGCAGCTCGTCGTCCGCAACGTCGGCGGCGGCCGGCCCGGGGAGGTGGACCGGGCCACGCTCGGCAACCCCGGCAAGTACACCTCCTGCTTCGCCGAGCGGGAGGAGGACAGCCCCTTCGCTCCCCTGGCCGCCGACCGCGGTGTGCCCGGGGACGCGGTCACCGTGTTCGCCGGCGCCGGAGTGCAACCGGTGGTCGACCAGCTCAGCCGCGACCCGGAGTCGCTGGCCCGCAGCCTCGGCGCCTGCCTGCGGGTGAACGCCCACCCCAAGCTGCCGATGGCCTTCGACGCCATGCTGGTCGTCTCCCCGGAGCACGGCCGGGTGTTCCGGGAGGCGGGCTGGGACCGGGCGCGGCTGCTCGCCGAGCTCGACGGGCTGCTGCGGCTGCCGGCCGGCGAGCTGGTGCGGGGGGCGGGGGGCATGGCCGAGGGGCTGCCACCGGGGGTCGAGGCCGAGCAGGTGCCGAAGTTCCGCCCGGGTGGTCTGCTCGTGACGCACGCCGGCGGGGACGCCGGTCTGTTCAGCGCGATCATCGGTGGGTGGGTGTCCGGCGAGACGGGGAGCGTCCCCGTGACGAGGGAGGTGCGCGGATGAGGACCGTCCTGGACCCGACCGGCGAGCGCAGGCCGGCGACACGGGAGCTGCTGCCCCGGCCCGATGCGCTGCGCGGCCGGACCGTCGGCCTGCTCGACATCAGCAAGGCCCGCGGGGACGTCGTCCTGGACCGGCTGGAGGAGCTGCTGCGGGCCGACGGGGTGCGGGTGCTCCGGTACCGCAAGCCGACCTTCGCCCGGCCCGCCCCGGTGGACCTGCGGCACGAGATCGCCGAGCACTGCGAGGTGGTCATCGAGGCGCTCGCCGACTAGGGCTCGTGCACGTCGTGCAGTGTGCACGACATCGCCGACCTCGAGCGCCGCGGTGTGGTGGGGGTCTTCCTCGCCAGCGAGGCCTTCGCCGAGGCCGCGCTCGTCCAGGGCCGGGCCCTCGGGTACCCGGCTCCCGCCGTCCTCGTGCCGCACCCGGTGCAGGACCGCACCGACGACGAACTGCGTGCCGCCGCCGACGCCGCCTATCCCGCGGTGGTCGCTGCGGTCACGGCGCCCGGGTGAAGCCGCTGCGCGACGTCATCGCCCCCGGCCTCGACGTCCTCTTCTGCGGGATCAACCCGTCGTTGCTGTCGGCCGAGCGCGGGCACCACTTCGCCCGGCCGGGCAACCGCTTCTGGCCGGCGATCCACCGGGCCGGCCTCACCCCGCGGCTGATGCGGCCCGAGGAGGACATGGAGCTGCTCGACCACGGCCTCGGGGTGACCAACGTCGTCGACCGGCCGACCCGGACCGCCGCGGAACTCTCCCCCGAGGAGCTGCGGGTCGGCGCCGTGGCGCTGGGCGAGCTGGTGGCGCGGTACCGGCCGCGGGTGCTCGCCGTCCTCGGCATCACGGCCTACCGGACCGGCTTCGACCGGCCGCGCGCGGGCATCGGGCTCCAGCCCGAGCGGGTCGGTGGAGCGGCGACCTGGGTGGTCCCCAACCCGAGCGGCCTGAACGCCCACCACCAGCTGCCTGACCTGGCCCGGCTCTACGGGCAGCTGCGGGCGGCGGCGCTCGCCGGCTGACCGTCGGCCGTCAGCGGCGGGTCGAGAGGGCGCGCAGCTCGTGCGCGGACTCGACGGTCGGGGCGCGGGCGAGCAGTCGCTCGAAGGCGCGGTCCTCGCGCAGGCGGGCGTAGGTGCGGCAGCGCTCGGCGATGGTGGTGCGCAGACGGGACACGGTGCTTCCTCTCGGGTCAGGCGGCGGCGGGCACCGTCGCGCTGGGCAGGGCGCTGTGCACGGCGTAGACCCCGTGCTCGGGGGTGAGGCGCGCACCGGGGAGCAGCCGGCGGAGCAGCCCGACCATGCGGTCGTTGTCGGCCTGGACGTCGGCGGTGAGGCTGCGGACGCCGCGGCGTGCGGCCAGCTCGGTCAGCTCGGCGAGCAACTGGCGGCCGACGCCGACGCCCTGCCAGGCGTCCTCGACGACCACCGCGACGTCGGCGGACGCGGGGTCGGCGGGGGAGCGGTCGTAGCGCGCCACCCCGATCACCTCGCCGCCGACGACGGCGACGAGCGCCTCGCGCAGGTCGTGGTCGACCTCGACCAGCCGGTGTGCGTCCACCGGTGGGGAGCGCAGCGGTGCGTGGAAGCGCCGGTAGACCGTCTCGGGGGAGAGCCGGTCCCACAGCCGGTAGAACAGCGGGGCGTCGTCCGGCCGCACCGGCCTGGTCGTCACGGGCAGATCCATTCCGGCCTCCCTGGGTTCGTGAACCGAACTCTGCTCCTGCTGAGTGAGTTCGTCAAGTGAACTCAGCGGGCTATGCTGGGCCCGTGAGCGAAGCCGAGTGGGACCGGTCGCGGTGTTCGGTCGCGGGCACGCTGGCTGTCGTCGGGGAGAAGTGGAGCCTGCTGGTCCTGCGCGAGGCGTTCCTCGGGGTGCGCCGGTTCGCCGACTTCCAGCGGGTGCTCGGCGCGCCGAGAGCGGTCCTGACCGACCGGCTCGGCACGCTCGTCGACCAGGACATCCTGCGGCGGGTCCCGTACCAGGCCCCGGGGGAGCGGCAGCGGCACGAGTACCGGCTGACGCAGAAGGGCATCGACCTGCACCCCGTGCTGGTGGCCCTGATGAGGTGGGGGGACCAGTACCTGGCCGAGGACGGCGACGTGCCCCTCGAGCTTCGGCACCGCGACTGCGGGGAACCGGTGCGCCTGGCCCTGGTCTGCGACGCCGGCCACGAGCTCTCCGGGGCCCGCGACGTCCGGGCGGCGCCCCGGGGTTCCGCGGAGTAACCACACCGGCGGTCGGCGCACGCCGTCCGCCGGTCGCCTCACTGCCAGCACCCAGGGCTCGCCCGTGTCCACGGGCAGCAGCGACACCCCCCCGACCGGCGCTGCCAGCGAGCGTCGGGGTCAGAAGGGTGGTCGGTCGTCGGCCGGGTCGGATGCCGGTGTCGGCTGGTCGGGTCCCGGTCCGGGTGGTCGGGTGAGGACGCGGGGGCCGGCCAGCTGCAGGCCCGGTGGCCGGCTGGTGCGGGTGACGCCGCTGGGTGTGGTGACTGTGAGGATGCCGTCGGAGGTCATGGCGTAGGTCCAGCCGGGGGCGTGGGTCTTGAGCCGGTGGTGCCGCCGGCACAGGCAGCAGGTTGGCGCAGTCGGTCGCGCCGCCGTCGGCGTGCGGGACGACGTGGTCGGCGTCGGCCCAGCCGGCCCGGTTGTCGCAGCCGGGGTGGCGGCAGCTGCGGTCCCGGGTGGTCAGGAAGCGGTCCTGCGGCGCGGTCGGGGTGTAGGCAGTTGTCGGGGCGGGTCGGGTGAGCACCGCACAGCCGCAGGCCCCGGCCGGGTGGGTCGGGCAGCCGCGGCGGGCGGCCTGGCGGAGTTCGCGCAGCGTGGCCACGGCCTGCAGCGCGCCAGCGTCATCGGTGAAGGAGAAGCTCACGCTGCCGCCGGGCGGCGGCTGGAGGCCGGCGGCGTCGAGCTGGGCGAGCAGGTCGCGCACGTGTGCGGCGGTGATCGGGGTGCCGGCGACCGTTCCGGTGGGCTCGGCCACGCCACCGGGCCGGGTGAACGCCGCCGGCGGCGGCGCACCGGAGGCGAGGAACCGTTCCGGCGTCAGGGCCCCGAGGGGCACCTGGATCTCGATGGTCGCGGCCACCGGGTCGGGCGCCAGCCAGGGGCGCAGCACCAGGTCGGCCAGGATGCCGACCCGGAGCATGCCGATTGGGCGGGCGTCGCCGGCCCGGTGGGCCCGCCAGGCCAGCTCGTCGATGGTGGCCTGGCACGCGGCGGCCAGCTCGTCGGGCATGCCGGCGACCAGCTCGCTGATCCCGTCGCCGACCGGGCGGCGGCGCACGGTGACCGCCCGGTGCGCGCGCTCCCGGCGGCGATCGGAGGCGGCGGCGTCCCGGGCGGCCAGCTCGGCGCGCAGCCGGGCCTTCAGCCGGCGGATGGACAGCGACGCCGCGTCGGGCAGCACCGCGGCCTCCACCGCGGCCACGATCTCGGGGTCGGTGTCGCGCGCCGGCCGGCCCAGCTCGGCGGCGAAGGTGCGGGCGCGGGGCCAGTC
>DATIMX010000586.1:0-3272 GCA_035474935.1 Geodermatophilus sp.
GTGACGAGGACCGTCCTGCGGTCCCGCCACCGCCCCGCACCGCCTGCCGTGGGCAGCCCAGCACCCGGCGGCACCGGCGGGTGCGGCGTCGGCGCTGCTCGGGCGGGACGTCACCGCGTCGATCGCGGGCGGTGGGCCCCGAACTCCTCCGTCGTGGAGCCGCAGTGGTGATGATCGCGTGATGGTGGCGTGACGGCGCACCGGCACCGTGGTGACGCAGCGCCCGTAGGTCCGTGGGTCACTCGCACAGCCGTGCGCTCCTCCACGCGACGTCGGACACACCAGCGATGGAGGGCTGGCGACAGCGATCCCGATCCGGCTGGCGCCTCCACCACTCGTGCAGGTCCCTGAGGGGAATGACATGTCCGCAGAGCACGCCACGACCATGGCCGCCCAGTTGGGCGACGCCGAACTGCTCGACATCGTCGGACCCGCCGCGGTGCACTGCGCCCGCACGAGCTCCGGTGCGGTGCCACGCCCGGGCCTTCCCCACCTGGCACCGGGACCAGGTGCTCGGCCCTCGACCGCTGCACGGCGCGGAACTCGTCGTGGCGTCGGCGCGCGGCCGAGGACGGCGCACGGGGTCCACACCCTGCACGTCTCCGGCGCGGCTCCGCGGAAGACGCTCGATCCACCTCGAGAGAGCCGATGAGGGGGAGCGTCATGGAGATCGCAGGATTCTCCGGAGCCGTGCTCCAACCGGGCGACGAGGGGTTCGAGACCGCCCGGCGGATCTGGAACGGGGACGTCGACCGGAAGCCGGCCGTCATCGCGGGCTGTACCGGGACCGCGGACGTGCTGGCCGCGGTGCGCTTCGCCCGGGAACGCGACCTGCCGATCGCGATCCGCGGTGGGGGTCACGCCGTGGCCGGGCACGCGATGTGCGACGGCGGCCTGGTGGTCGACCTGTCGGCCATGACCGGCGTGCGGGTCGACCCGCTGCGGCGGACGGCCCGGGCCCAGGGGGGATGCCTCTGGCGCCACGTCGACCGCGAGAGCCAGGCCTTCGGGCTGGCGGTGACCGGCGGCATCGTGACCCACACCGGGATCGGCGGCCTGACGCTGGGCGGCGGGATCGGCCACCTCATGCGCCGCTTCGGGCTCACCGTCGACAGCCTCGTGTCCTGCGACGTGGTCACCGCCGATGGCCGGTTCCTCGTGGCCGGCGCGGAGGAGCACCCCGATCTGTTCTGGGCCCTGCGGGGCGGCGGGGGCAACTTCGGCGTCGTCACGTCCTTCGAGTACCGGCTCCACGGGCTCGGGCCCACCGTGCTCGCCGGCGTCCTGGCGTGGCCGATGGACGAGGCGGGCGCGGTGTTGCGCTTCCTCCGCGACTTCGTCGCCGATGCACCCGACGAGGTCGGGATCATGGTCAACCTGCGGCTGGCCCCGCCCCTCCCCGTGTACCCCGAGGAGCTGCACGGGCGCCCCATCGTGGCGCTCGTCGTCTGCTACGCCGGACCGGTCGACGAGGGCGAGGAGGTGCTGCGCCCGCTGCGCACCTTCCGGACGCCGGCACTCGACTGTGTCGCGCCCAAGCCCTACCTGGCCCACCAGGCGGTGTTCGACCCGGCCTTCCCCCACGGCCGCCACTACTACTGGAAGTCCTGGAAGCTGCCGCCACTCACCGACCCGGCCATCGACGTGCTCGTCAAGCACGCTGCCGCGGTCACCTCGCCGTTCTCGACCATCGGGGTCTTCACCCTGGGCGGGGCCGTGGCCCGGGTCGACGACGACGCCACCGCCTTCACCGGGCGGACCGCAGCGCACGACATCAACGTCGTCGCCGCCTGGCTGCCCGACGACCCGGAATCCGAGCGCCACAGGGCCTGGGCGCGGACGGCGTGGGCAGCGCTGCGGCCATTCGCCCAGGGGGTCTACGTCAACTTCCTGTCGGACGAACCGGCGCAGCACGTGCAGGCCGCCTACGGGAACCGGACGTACGCCCGGCTGGCTGCGCTCAAGAGCGAGTACGACCCGTCGAACGTCTTCCGCTTCAACTCCAACATCGCCCCGGCCGACTGAGCGCCGGCGAGCCGGGCGACCGCGTACCGGGCCGGGCCGACGTGCGCCTGGTCGCGTCGATCCTCCGTCACGACGGGACGCCGGCCGGCTCAGCGGCCTCCCGACCTGGCGATCCGGTGCCGCACCACGGCGCGCTCCGGGTCCCGAGGGCTGGTCACGCCCGATCCGCCTGCCACTGGCGGACCCAGGCCCGGCCGTAGTCGTTGCCGTGCGGGGTGCGCAGCACCGTGTGGATGTGGAAGGTCTTCGGGGTGTCGTAGTCGAGGAAGACGCCGCAGTGGTGGTCGAGCTCGGCGATGAGCACCGGGGACTGCAACCGGTAGTAGAAGACGTCGCCGGGCCGTGACCCGCCGATCCAGGAGAACCAGGTCTCGTCGAGGTGGTCGGCGATCTCGCGGAGCCGGGCGGCGCGCGGCCCCTCGGGCAGCAGCTCCACGAAGGTCTCGGCGATGGCGAGGGCGTGCTGCTGGGCCTCGGCCGGCATCTCGGCCACGCGGATGCCCTCGAACGGGATGACCCGGTTGTCCTGGAACGCACCGGCCAGGTGCCGCTCGTCGCCGGGGTGCACCCGCCCCTCGGGCATGGCCGGGTCGACCATCTGCGCGTAGACCGTCGCCGCGCGCCGCTGCTCGGCGGGCAGCGCGGCCATCAGCCGCAGGCCGTGGTCGATGCGGTCGGCGAACGGCCCGGTCAACCCGGCGTGGGGGCCGGCGTCGATCTCGTCGGGCTCGGCGCCGAGGAAGACGGGGGAGAGCGCCATCCGGCCCTCGACGACCAGGCAGTTGACCGCGCAGTGGTGGCCGTAGAGCTGCCAGCCCCACGGGGCCCGCAGGTCGGGGGTGCCGTAGAGGGCGATGTTGTAGCTGAACTCGTTGAGAATCGTCTCGAGGTCGACGACCTCGCCGAGGAAGCCGTTGATCAGCATCATCGCGTGGGCGATCTCGTAGCCCTCCGGCGACAGCGAGGCGCGCATCAGCGCGAGCGCCTTCTCGCGGACGACCTCCGGCTGCTGGTCCAGCCGCAGGCCGGTGTCGAACTGCAGGAACTCCGGGTTGGCCCAGGTCTGCCACTCGACGGCGTCGACGTCGAAGGTGATCCGCGTGCGACCCTCGTCGTCCAGCGCCGACAGCAGGTCCTCGGCGGCGGCGACCATCGCCGCGACCGGCGCCTCCTCGCCGGGCCGCGCCGGCTCCAGCGGGTACAGGCCCTCCCGCGGCGTGCCGTCCTCGGTGACGCCGCGGAACTCG
>DATIMX010000587.1:0-2045 GCA_035474935.1 Geodermatophilus sp.
GACGGTGCGGCCGGCTACCACACCCCCCAGGACGTCCCCGAGCGGCTGGACCGCGGCACCCTGCAGGCGCTCGGGGACAACGCCCTCGGCGTGGTCCGGGAGCTGGGGAACCGGGACCTGGCGCCGCTGGCCGAGCAGGGCGCCGACGACACGGCCTACTTCCCGGTGCTCGGTGAGCTGATCCAGTACCCGGCTCGGTGGGTCCGACCGCTCGCCCTGGCCGGGCTCGTGATGGTCGGCCTCCTGGCGGTCGTGGCCCGCCGGCGGGGGCTCAGCTCCCTGCCGAGGACGGCGGCTGGCGCGGCGCTGGCCGCAGTCCCGCTCGTCGCCGCCCCGCTGGCTGCCCAGGGGCTGTGGTGGCTGCTGGTCGCGATCCGGCCGGAGTACGGCCAGATGATCGACCCATGGCGGCCCGGCTGGTATCGGCTGGCGACCATCGCCGTCCTCGCTGCCGTTGTGCTGGCCTGGTACGCCGCGCTCCGCCGCCGGATGAGCGCCGTTCCGCTGGCTCTGGGCGGGCTGGTCTGGCTGGCCGTGCTGGGCGCGGTGCTGGCCGCGGTCGCCCCCGGCGGCGCCTATCTCGCGACTCTCCCGGCGCTGGCCGGAGCACTCACCGGCCTCGTCGCCGTCCTCACCCCGTGGCGCTGGCTGCAGCTGGCGGCCGTGCTGATCGGCGGGGGCGTCGCCGTCGTCGTGCTGGCACCCACGGTTGCGCTGTTCCTCCCCGCGCTCGGCCTGAGCGTCGCGGCGGCGCCGGCCGCCGTCGCGACGCTGCTGCTCGTCGCGCTGCTGCCCGCCGCCGAACTGCTCTTCCCGGAGGGGCCGGCCCCGTGGCCGTCGACCGCGCTCGTCCCGGGCGTCGCCGGGGTGGTGGCGGTCGCCTGCGGCCTGGTCGGGCTCTCGGTGGACCGGTTCGACGCCGACCACCCCGTGCCCACGCGCCTCGCGTACGTGCTCGACACCGAACGCGACCAGGCGTGGTGGGTGAGCACCGAGTCCGACCCGGGCACGTGGACGGCGCCCTACGTCCCGGGCGGGGACCCGCTGCCGGACGACTACCCGTACCTGACCGACGACGTGGTGACCGGCCCGGCTTCGACGGCCGACCTGCGTGCGCCGTCGGTCGAGGTGCTCAACGAGCGGGACGCGGGCAACAGCCGCGAGTTCGCGCTGACGGTGACCCCGCAGCGGGCCGACGTGCGGTTCGTGACCGTCGAGGTCACGGCCGACGAGGGCACGGTCGTGCGCGCCCGGGCTGCAGGCGGTGCCGTGCCGGAGGAGTCGCTGGGAGAGGACCGGCTCCTGCTGACCTTCCACGCGCCACCGGCCGACGGGCTGCGGCTGGAGTTCGCCGTCCAGGGCGGCGGCCCGGTGACGGTGCGGGCCGTCGACGCGAGCCACGGGCTCTCCGGGCTGCCGGGCTTCACCCCCCGGCCGTCGGGCGTGGACGCGGCCGGCTCGCACAGCGCCGACCTCGTGCTGGTCTCGACGACGACGACCCTGGACTAGTCGGTCGGCTCGGCGGCAGATCGCCTCGGCTCCCCACCGCTGACGACGCCGGATGGACTACCTCCTCCAGCGTGCAGGGGCCGCGCCGACCTTCGGCGACGTCCCGTTCTCACAGTCATGGCGCTCCCTCGCTGAGATGGGCACCCCGATCCCGTGCGAGGCGGGACCGTACAAGAGCAGGCTGCACCGCAACCGTCCTCATCGGCCGCGAATGCTGCCCCGGCGCTCACCACCGGCCGCGGTGCACGACCTCGTCGACGGCACGCCGGCCACGGCGCAGCGAGGGGGAGCGGCGGTCGTCGGCCCCGGGGTAGCCGACGCAGATGCAGCCGACCGGCCGGAACTCGTCGGGAACCCCGAAGGCCCTGCGGAACGCGGTCACCCGGTCACCCGGAACGCCGAAGAAGCAGGCGCCCAGCCCCTCGTCGACCGCGGTGAGCAGCATGAGCAGCGAGGCCATGCCGGCGTCGACGTCCCAGTACGGCACCGGCCAGCGGGACTCGTCGCGGTCGGTCCAGCCCTTGTCCGGCTCGGCG
>DATIMX010000588.1:0-3215 GCA_035474935.1 Geodermatophilus sp.
CCCGAGCAGCCCCAGTTGGAGGTGCCGGCGACGACGAGCGCGTCCACGGGCACCCGGCAGGCGATCCGATCGCCGTGCGCGATGCAGGCGGCGACGACGTCGGCCGGGACGTTGCCCATGCCGATCTCGTTGCCGCCGTCACCGACCGCCCCGGTGACCAGGCCCGGCAGGTCGAAGGCCGCGTGCAGCGGCGCGGTGGACTCCGTGACGTCGAAGCCGCGCATGGTCAGCACCCGCCCGTCGGCGTTCGGCCCCAACCGCTCCACCGCGACCAGGTGGGAGAGGCCGAGCGCGGTCACCCGGGCCCGCACCCGCGCCTCGTCCGTGGACGCCGGCAGCACCTCCAGGTGCCCAGCGCCAAGAGCGTCCAGGCAGGCGGCGGTCACCTGCGCGCACGGCTCGTCGGTGAGCACCACCGGTCCGGCGCCGAGCGTGGCCAGCGCGGCGGCCAGGACGGCGGTGCCCACCGGCCCGTCGGTCTCGGCCGCCGGCGTGGGCGCCCAGGCGATGTGCACCCCGGTGACCAGGCCGACCCGGCTGCCGGCGCGCCCCGCGGCGGCGAGCTCCGCGGCGAGCCGGGCGAGCTGGCCGGGGACGGCGGCGGCCAGCCCGGTGACGTCGCGGGCGCCGGGGCGCAGCAGCGCGCGCTCGACGTCCGCGAGCGCCTCCGTCACGCCACCGGCTGGCGGGCCTCCGCGAGCACCCGCTGCAGCGAGGTCAGGTACCGGTCGGGCACCGAGTGCTCGCCGCGCGGCGGGAGGAAGCCCTCGACGGTGGCGCCGGTGACCGCGGCGAAGGAGGCCGCCTCCCCACCCAGCGCACGGACGACGGCGTGCCCGCCCCAGGCCGTGCTGTGCGCCAGGTGGGCCATCGCGGCGGCGCTCTCGGCCCGCTCCCCCACACAGTCGAACGGCTTCTCGGTCGCCCACAGCTTCCGGAAGCCGTCGACGAGGGAGAGGTCGGCCAGGGGGTCGCCGCCGAACATCGCCTGCGCCTCCTCCGGGGTCAGGAAGACCGCGAAGCAGAGGAAGGTGAACAGGCACTTGTCGCAGTGCAGGCACCAGCGCTGCGTGGCCTCCCCGCCCATGTGCGCCTGCGTGTAGCTGCGGTTGCAGCTGAGGATCTCGCCGCGCAGGTCCGGCAGGTTCGCCACCGCGGCGACCGTGGCCAGCTCCGAGAGCTGCCGGGTCAGGCTGAAGTAGCCCACGCCCACCTCGGCCGCCGCCGCGGCGAAGAGCCGCTCGAACTCGTAGGACTTCGAGTACTGGTGGTTCACCCGCGCGCCGTTGACCGTCAGGGTCTCCTCGTCGGCCGACCGCTCGTTGGCGAAGACGACCGGGTCGAACCCGCCGAGGACGGCGACCAGCGTGGAGATCGCCGAGTTGATGGCGGTGACCGGCACGTGCCCGTTGAGGCCCCCGGCGCGCGTGCGCTGGCCCAGCAGCGGGTCCAGCCGGCGGCGGACGCCGATGAGCGGCACCCCCGCGGCCCGGGCCACGTCGCGCTGGGCGTCGGTCGGGTTGACCGCGAGCGCGGTGGCCGGGGTCACCACGACCAGCGCCAGGGCGGAGTCCTTGCCGCCCCCGACCGGCAGCAGCGCCTGGCGTCCGCCGCCCTCCACCGGCGCGGGCAGGTCGTCGGTCGTCTCCAGGTCGAAGGCGACCTCGTGCGGCACCGGCAGCCGGTTGACCGCGGCGAACTCGCCGAGGCCGTGCGTGTACGCGGCCTCGGCGACGGCGGCCTGGGCCTTGGTCACCGGCCGCTCGACGACGACCCGGCCCGGCGCCCGCAGCTTGTAGTAGCTGGTGCCCATGACCAGGTGGACCAGGTCCAGCGCGGCGTCCACCCGCACCGGGTCGGCACCGCCCAGCAGGTCCGTGTCCAGCGTGAGCCGCTCGGTGAACTCGTCACCGGCCAGCCGGTAGGTGAAGGCGGCCTCGCCCGTGGCGGGGTCGAGGGAGCGGCCGGCCACGACGAAGGCGTTGGACGCGCCCTGCCCCTCAGACACGCGACGCGCCGGCGTCGAGGAGGATCTGCTCATAGGTGCGTGCCAACTCCTCGTAGTTGCGGAAGCGGTTGTAGCTGGGCGCGCCCGGCGAGAGCAGCACCAGCCCGCCGGGTCGGGCGGTCCGGAGCGCCTCGGCGACGGCGTCGGCCAGGGAGCCGGTCTCGGTGACCGGCGCGTCGACGCCCGTGGCGGCCGCGGCGGCGCGGATGTCGGCGGCGAAACGGGCGCCGGTGTCCGGGATCGTCAGCACCTGTACCGTCCCGGCGCGGGCGACGACCGCGGCGGCCAGGTCGGTGTAGTCCAGCCCGCGGTCCTGCCCGCCGGCGATGAGCGTGACCTGCTGCCCGGCGAAGGCGTCGATCGCGGCGCGCACCGACACCGGGGTGGTGCTCAGCGCGTCGTCGACGAACGTGACGCCGTTCCGCGTGGCGACCGGCGAGAGCCGGTGCGGCAGCGCCCGGAAGTCGGCGACGGCGGCGCGGACGGCCTCGGCGGACCGGTCGAGGTCCACGCCCATCCGCACGCAGGCGGCCAGCGCGACGTGCAGGTTGGCGACGTTGTGCACGCCCGAGAGGCGCTCGAGCGGGAAACCGGCCAGCCGCGCCTCGGGCACGACGTCGGCCGGGTCGACCAGCACCGCCGGGTCGAGGTGCTGCTCGGCGACCGGCCGGGCCTGGGGGCTGACGACCACCGAGCCCGGTCCGCAGGCGGCGAAGACGTGCAGCTTGTCGCGGTAGTACGTCTCGACGTCGCCGTGCCAGTCCAGGTGCTCGGGGGCCAGCGAGGTGACCGCACCCCAGCCGGACCAGCCCTCGACCGCGGCCGCCTGGTAGCTGGAGACCTCGACGACCAGCGGGGGGGCAGGTGGAGAACCGGTCACGACCCCGTCCAGGAGGACGTCGAGCAGCGGGGTGCCGATGTTGCCGGCGTGCACCGCCGGCCGGCCGGCCGCGGTCAGCACGACGGCGGCCAGCGCGCTGGTCGTGCTCTTCCCCTTGGTGCCGGTGACGCAGAGGGTCGGCACGTCGCGGGCGGCGAACTCGGCCAGGGCCACGCCGGTGCCGGAGGTGAGGGTGGTCCGGGCGGCCAGCGCGCGGGCGTCCTCGCGGTAGGGGCTGATGCCCGGCGAGCGGAACACCACGTCGCAGCCGGCGAGCTCGGCGACGTCGCTGCCGGCCTGCACGCCCGGCGGCAGGTCCACCGGCGG
>DATIMX010000589.1:0-4609 GCA_035474935.1 Geodermatophilus sp.
GCGAAGGTGACCAGCGGTCCGGTTCCGACCGGACCGGACGGCTGGTGGGGCGCCCGGGTGGTCGGATCGGTCACGCCCGGGTTGATCGGCGGGAGCGCTCCGAACAGCTCGGTGCGGATGCGGCCCGGTTCGATGCCGATCGCGATGAGGGCCTGCCGGACGTCGGCCATGAAGGAGACCGGGCCGCAGACGTAGGCGTCGGCGTCGACCGGGACACCGAGTGCGGCCAGCTCGGCCTCCGTGAGACGGCCGGGCGCGGCGTGGCCGCGTTCGCGTTCGGCCGCGGTCGCCCTGCTCCAGTACACCTGCCGGTGGGCACGTGCCAGGGAGGTGAGCAGGCCGGACGCCTCGTCGGCCATCGCCTGCTCACGCGGTCCGTGGTCGCCGTGGATCCACCAGACCTCGCGGTCGCTCCGTTCGGCCGCGAGCTCGTGCAGCATGGCGAGCACCGGGGTGACGCCGATCCCGGCCGAGATGAGCAGGAGTGGTCCGGTCCCGCGGTCGAGGACGAAGTCGCCGCGGGGCGCCGCCACGTCGAGAACCGCGCCGGGACGCACGCTGCTCGTGAGATAGCCGCTCACCGTTCCGTGCGGCTCGTGCTTGACGCTGATCCGGTAGCTGTCGGCGCCCGGCGGGGACGACAGCGAGTAGCTGCGCACCGGGGCGGGCCCGGCCGCGCCGGGGATCCGCAGCGTCAGGTACTGGCCGGCCCGGGCGGCCGGCAACGCCTCTCCGTCCGCCGAGCTCAGGTAGATCGACGACACGGAGGCGGCCTCGCGCACCACCCTGGTCACGCGGAGCGGCCGGAACCCGGTCCACGCCGGCCGAACCCCCGCCGGCCCGTCGCCGGGATCGCTCGTGGCGGCGTCCTCGGCGGCCACGAGGTCGCGGAACGACTCCTGCCAGCCGGGGCTGAGCGCCGGGATGCGGGTCGCGGTGCGGAGCTTGGCGGGGTCACGCCCGGGCAGGTAGAGCAGTGCGTCGGTGTCGGCGACGGTGAGGGCGTGCGGCCCGGTCCGGGTCTTGACGATCCGGTCGCCGGCCTCGATCTGCCCTTCGGCGAGGACACGCATGTAGAAGCCCGGCCTGTGGTGGCCGACCAGCAGCGCGGGCAGTTCGGGCTCGCCCACGCGCAACCCCACCCGGTAGCAGGTGACCCGCGGCTGCGTGACCTCGAACTCGGCCTCGCCGATGCGGTAGCGGTCGCCGATGCACACCTCGGCGTCGGGGAGCCCGTCGACGGTGAGGTTCTCCCCGAACTGGCCGTAGGTGAAGTCGTCGCGGCCGAAGTGCCGCTCCCAGTAGTGGTAGGAGTCGATCTGGTAGACGAACACGGCGCGCTGCTCACCGCCGTGACCGGCCGTGTCGCCCTGGCCGTCGCCGTCGATGTTGAGCCGGCGCACCATCTGCGGGCCGGCCACCGCGTGCTTCCAGACGCCCGTGTGGACGGTCCGGCCGTTCCAGGACACGTCCTTCGGCATCCCGACGTTCACCGACAGCAGCACCGGCGCTCCACCCGCGTCCGCCGCCTCGGCATCCATGACGTCGGTCATACCACCTGCTGCCCGCCGTCGACGTCGAACGTCGCGCCGGTGAGCGCCGTGTTGACCATGAGGTGCACGGCGAGCGCGGCGACGTCCCCGGGCCCGACGACGCGGCGGATCGGCAGCGTGGCGCGCAGCTGCTCGCGGCGCTCGTCGAGGTCGGCGCCGAGGAGGGACGCCGAGAGCGGGGTGTCCACGAACCCCGGGGCGACCACGTTGACGCGGACCGGTGCGAGCTCGAGCGCGAGGTTGGCCGCGAGCGCCGGGTACCCCGCGGCGAGCAGCGCCGTGACGGCGATGCCGACGTGCGGTCGCCGCGCTCCGGTGCCGCTGACGAACAGGAGCGTGCCGCCGGGCCGGACCGAGCCGGACGCGTAGCGGGCCACCTCCAGGATCAGCCGGAGGTGGTCGGTGAGGTAACGGCAGGCGTCCGCGACGTCCATGTCGGCGAGCGGCGCGTAGTACGGACCGCCGGCGCTGACCATGATGTGGTCGACGGGCGCGGGCAGCGAGCCGAGGAAGGCGGCGAGCCGCTCGGGGTCGTGCGCGTCGAACGCCGCGTTCTGCGCGGCCCCGACATCCGCGGCGGCGCGGGCGAGGCGCTCCGGATCCCGGCCGGTGAGGACGACCTGGGCGCCCTCGGTGCGGGCACTACGGGCCGTCTCGAGCCCGATGCCGGAGCTGCCGCCGAGGACTACGACGGTCTGGCCGAGCAGGGCCGGCTCGCGCACGGCGGTAGCGCGGTCGGTGAGGGCGGTCATGGCTGCTCCGTTCGCTGAACTGTGGTGAGGGGCGGCGCTCAGCCTGCCGACGCGGCGACCGGGGCGGACCGGGCCCGCGCGACCTGGACGTCGAGGTCGCGGAGTGCCTGGAAGATCGCCTCGGAGAACGTCGGGAACGGCTGGATGACGTCGAGCAGCACCGGCAGAGGAGTGCGGGCGCGAACGGCCAGGGTCACCTGCTGGAGCCATTCGCCCGCCTCCGGCCCGAGGGCGAAGGCGCCGGTGAGCCGGGAGCCGTCGGACACCAGGGTCAGGAAGCCCGGCCGAGTGTCGTAGGCGCGCGTGTAGGTGGACGTCCGCGGTATCCCGGCGAGTGCGACGGTGGCCGTGAACGGTCCGTCGGCGTTTCCGACCGATGCGGCCTGGGGGTCGCAGAAGATCACCCGGGGGACCGCCTCGTAGTTCGCCTCGCGCGGCCGCCCGAGGATGTTCGACGCCACGACCCGTCCTTGGTACTCACCGACGTGGGTCAGCTGCCACAGCCCGGTGACGTCACCGATCGCCCACAGCCCCGGCCCCGCCGACATCCGAGCGTCGACGGGGATGCCGCGCGGGTCGGGCGTGATGCCGACCGTGTCGAGCCCGATGTCCGCGACCCGGGGACGCCGACCGGTGGCGACCAGGAGGCGGTCACCGCGGGCCTCGGTGCCGTCCGCGAAATCCAGGACGTACTCCCGACCGTCCCGCCGAGCCACCGTCGGGGCCTGACCGAACCGGAGCTGGATGCCGTCGTCGCGGAGGGCGTCCGCGACGCCTTCACCAAGAGCGCGCGGCTCCCGCGGCAGCAGGTGGTCGCCACGTTCGACGACCGTGACCGAGGCGCCGAGCCGGCGGACCGCCTGAGCCATCTCGACTCCGATCGCCCCGCCGCCGAGCACGAGCAGCCGGGAGGGGACCTCGGTGAGCCCGGTGACCTCGCGGTCGGTCCACACCCCTGGCAACTCGTGCAGGCCGGGTACGGGCGGGATGGCGGGGTCGGAGCCGGTGGCGACGACGACGTGCTCGGCGGTGTGCGGCGTCCCGTCCACCGTGACGATGCCCGGGCCGGCCAGGCGGCCACATCCCCGGACCACCTCGATCCCGGCGCCGCGCGCCCACGCCACCTGCCCGGCGTCGTCGTAGTCCGACACCATGAAGTCGCGCCAGGCCAGGGCCGACGACACGTCGAGGTGTCCGGTGACCGCCTCCCGCGCGCCCGGCGCGTTGCGTGCCGCGGCCAGCACCTCTCCTGGTCGCAACAGGGTCTTCGACGGGATGCAGCCCCAGTAGGAGCACTCGCCGCCGAGCAGGTCGCGCTCGACGAGGGCGACGCGCAGGCCCCCCGCGGCCAGGGCTGCGGCACAGTGCTCCCCGGGCGCTCCACCGCCGAGGACGACGACGTCGTGGTCGGTGATCATCGTTCACTCACGGCCCGGAAGGCGGCTGGTGATCTCCTGCACGATCCAGCCGTTGCCGTCCGGGTCGTCGAACGACAGGAACGACCCGTACGTCTGCCGCTCGGTGGCCGGGCCCGGCTCCCGCTCGGGCGCGCCCACGGGCCGGAACCGCCCGCCGAGCCGAGCCTCGTGGAAGACCTCGCTGACCGGGGCGCCGCGCTCCGTGAGCTCGGCGCGGGCGGCCTCGATGTCGTCGACGACGAGGTACATGCCGCGCAGGGAACCGGGCGGCGCCGGGGTGAGACCGACGCCGAACTGGATGGAGCCTCCCGAGCCCGGCGGCGTCAGCTGCACGATGCGGAAGTCTTCGTCGGCGACGAAGTCGGCGTCCTCCCGCCAACCCAGCCCCTTGTAGAACTGCTTGGCCCGGTCGACGTCGGAGACGGGTACGACGACGACCTCGAGTTTCATGTCCACAGCCGGAACTCCTCGTTCTCTCGAGCGCCGGCAAGGAGGCCGTGCCGGCCCGAGCACCCTCTCGCGGCTCCGGTTCCTTCGACCCAGGGAAACTCCCTGGACCGGTGGCGAACCCGTGGGTCTCCCTGGTGCGGCCTCCGGTCCTGAACCGGCACCGTCGGACGGGACCGAACGGCGAGCAGGAGGTGGCGACATGCGGCAGGCGGAGAGATGACCGGCGGGCCCGTGGCCGCGGCGGTCGTCGGCAGCCGGATCGAGGCCGAGCTCATCGCCGGCCTGCTGCGGAGCAACGGCATCGGAGCAGCCGTGTCGGCCGACGACGCCGGAGGACAGGAGCCGCAGCTGCAGCTCGACGGTGTCCGCGTTCTGGTCGCCGCCGCCGACGAGGCCGCGGCCCGCAAGCTCCTGGCGGCCGTCGAGGCGGGGGAGG
>DATIMX010000590.1:0-5225 GCA_035474935.1 Geodermatophilus sp.
CGTCCCGGAGTTGAGCGCCCGCAGCTGGTGCAGGATGCCGACCTCGGTGGCCACCAGGACCTGCGGGGCGCGCGTGGTCGCGGCCTGCTCGGCCATGCCGCCGGTGGACATCACCCGGGTGCGCTCGGCCGGCAGGTCGCCGTGGCTGACCAGGTCCAGCACCGAGGTGGTGCAGCCGCACTCGGGGTGCACCAGCACCTCCGCCTCCGGGTACGCCGCGATCTGCGAGCGCACGTCGGCGGGGCTGATGCCGGCGTGCACGTGGCACTCCCCCGCCCAGATCGAGATGTTCGACCGGCCGGTCACCCGCTTGACGTGCGCGCCGAGGAACTGGTCGGGGCAGAACAGGATCTCCCGGTCGGCCGGGATCGACCGGACGACGTCGGCGGCGTTGGAGCTGGTGCAGCAGATGTCGGTCTCGGCCTTCACCGCTGCGGTGGTGTTGACGTAGCTGACGACGACGGCGCCGGGGTGCTCGGCCTTCCACTCGCGCAGCTGCTCGGCGGTGATGGAGTCGGCCAGCGAGCAGCCGGCCTGGTGGTCGGGCAGCAGCACGGTCTTGCCCGGCGAGAGGATCTTCGCCGTCTCGGCCATGAAGTGGACGCCGCAGAAGACGATCTCGCGGGCGTCGGTCTGCGCCGCGACCCGCGACAGATACAGCGAGTCGCCGGTGACGTGGGCGACGTCCTGGATCTCGGGGACCTGGTAGTTGTGCGCCAGGATCACCGCGCCGCGCTCCTCGGCCAGCCGGCGGACCTCGGCCGCCCACGTCTCGTACTCGGCCGGCGAGAGGGTGCGCTCGTCGCCGGCGACGGCGGGGGTGGCGGGCGCGATGGTGGCGGTCACGGAGCTCCTCGGCTGGGTGGGCGGCGGCCACATGATGCTCCGCGCGGTACGGCGAGTGTGGCGCGGGGCACCCCGTGCAACAGCCGCCCCGCCGCACCCCTTCCCGCGCTCCGCCGGGGCCTCCTACCGTGACTCGCGCGGTGGGGTCGTCCCGCCGGACAGGCGGCGTGGGCCCGGGTCGAGAGGACGTGTCCCATGATCCAGGCACCGGCTCCACTCGTGCTCCTCCCCGGCATCCTGCAGCCCGCGCAGCTCCGGTACGCCCCGCTGCTCCGGGAGCTCGATGCACGGCCGGCCTGGCCGAAGGAGCTGGAGGTCTACGCCGGTCCGCAGCCACCGGCGGACTACGGCGTCGACACCGAGGTGGCCGGCCTGCTGGCGTTCGCCGACGCGCGCGGCGCCGACCGCTTCCACCTGTACGGGTACTCGGCCGGCGCGACGGTTGCGCTGGCCGTCGCGGCGCGGCACGGGGACCGGCTGCTGAGCCTGGCCCTCGACGAGCCGGCCACCGACTTCACCGACGAGGACCAGCAGCTGCTGGCCGCCCAGTACGAGCACCCGCTCGCCGAGCTACCCCCGCAGGAGCGCCTGCAGGTCTTCGCCCGCTCGCTGGTCCGTCCCGGGGTCGAGCCACCCCCACCACCGCCGGGTCCGCTGCCGCCCGGGATGGAGATGCGCCCGGCCGCGCTGGCGGCCTTCGAGCGGGCGATCACCGGCCACCGGATCGACCAGGACGCGCTCGGCGCCTTCCCCGGCCCGGTCTACGTGAGTCACGGCAGTCTGAGCAACCCACGCTGGGACGCGATGGCCGAACGGCTGGCCGGCCGCTTCCGCGACGTCGAGGTGGAGCGCTACGACGGCCTCCACCACCTGCACACCTCGCACGTCGCCGAGCCGGCCCGGGTGGCCGCCGCGCTGCGCCGGCTGTGGGCCCGCGCCGAGGAGCGGGCCGGGACGCCCTGACGTCCGGTCAGCGCAGGTGGCCGGTGTCGTTGACCAGGCGGACGGCGGCCCGCCCGTCGGAACGCCACGCGACGGTGCTGAGGGACGCCGCCTCGAGGAACACCCGGTGGACGACGTCGTCGGGCACGTCGAGGCCGGCGGCGAGCAGCAGCTTGATCGGCGTGACGTGGGAGACGACGAGCACCGTCTTCCCGGCGTGCCCGCGCAGGATGCGGGCCCGGGCGCGGGCGACCCGGTCGCTGACGTCGGCGACCGACTCCCCGCCCGGTGCCGCGACGGTGACGTCCTCGGCGAACCGGCGGGCGGCCAGCGGGTGCCGCTGCTTGGCCTCCTCGGCGGTGAGGCCCTCGAACTCGCCGAAGTCCAGCTCGGCCAGGTCGTCGTCGTACTGCACCGGGAGCCCGAGCACCGCGCCGGCCACCTCGGCGGTCTCCCGGGCGCGGCGCAGCGGCGAGGCCACGATGACGTCGATGCCGAGCTCCTCGGCCCGTTTCGCCGCCGCCTCGGCCTCGGCCCGGCCGACCGCCGACAGCGGCAGATCGTTACGGCCGCTGTAACGACGTTCCGGCGTGTGCTCGGTCCGCCCGTGCCGCAGCAGGTGCGTGACGGTGGTGACGGCGGGCGCGCGGGGGGTCACCGGCTGGACGTCGTCCCCCGCGGTGCTGGGTTCGGCGGCGAGGTCGCGGCGGACCGGCCGGCCGTCCATCGCGCTGTTGGCCAGCGCGTCGGCGGCGCCGTTCTGCGCCCGGGGCACCCAGGTGTAGCGAACGCGGCCCAGCTGCCGGGCGATCTGCTGGGCCTGCAGCGCCAGCTTCTGCATGTCGGGGTGCTTGACCTTCCAGCGACCAGACATCTGCTCGACGACGAGCTTGGAGTCCATCCGCACCTCGACGTCGGCGGTCGGGTCGAGGTCGAGCGCGGCCTGCAGCCCGGCGACCAGGCCGCCGTACTCGGCGACGTTGTTGGTCGCCCGCCCGACGGACTCGGCCCGCTCCGCCAGCACCTTCCCGGTCGTCGCGTCCCGCACGAGAGCGCCGTAGCCGGCCGGGCCGGGGTTGCCGCGCGAGCCGCCGTCGGCCTCCACGACCAGCCGGCGGGTCACCGGCCGCTCCCCTCACGAGGCGAGTGACGACGCGTCACAGCCCCGACTCCGCGGTGCGCACGAGGATCCGGCCGCAGTTGTCGCAGCGCACCACCTCGTGGGGGTCGGCGTTGCGCACGGCGGCGAGCTCCTTGCCGAAGAGCTCGATGCGGCAGCCCTGGCACTGGCGGGCCCTGAGCACCGCCGCGCCTGTGCTGCCGGTCTGGGTGCGGATCCGCTCGTAAAGCGCCAGCAGGTCGGCCGGGATGCGGGCGGCGGCCTCGGCGCGGGCGGCCTCGTGCTGCGCCGTCCCGTCGGCGATGTCGGCCAGGGCGTCGTCGCGGAGCTGCTGGGCACGCTCCAGCTCGGCCCGCACCCTCTCCTGCCCCTCCTGCGCCTCGGCGAGGGCGGCCTCCGCGGTCTCGAGCTGCTCCATGAGCTCGAGCTCCTGGTCCTCCAGGTCCGACTGCCGCCGCGCCAGCGACTGCATCTCGTGCTGCAGGTCGGTCATCTGCTTGGCCGCGACGCTGCCGGAGTCCAGCAGCCCCTGGTCGCGGGTCACCCGTGCGCGCACCGTCTCGACGTCGCCCTCGAGCCGCTTGACCTCCCGCTGCAGGTCGCGGACCTCGGTCTCGGCGCGCACCACGGCGGCGGCCAGCTCCCGCTCCTTCTCGGCCGCGGCCTCGACCGCGGCGTTCTCGGGGAGGGTGCGCCGCCGGTGGGCCAGCTGGCCCAGGGCGACGTCCTCGGCGGCGAGGGCCAGCAGTTTCTGCTGGTCGAAGTGGTCGGCCTTCACCCGTCCAACCTACCGGGGCACCGCCCCGGCCCCGGCCCCCGTGCAGAGCCCCGCCGCGAGCGTCGTCCGGCCCCCCTGCAGGGGCCCGCCGCGAGCTCGCGAGTGGTGGGGGCAGGGGGGTTCTTCACGGGGTCCTTCACCTGCGGGCCGGGCGCTCCCCCTCCGCTCCCGGCGGTGCCGACTCCAGCGGGTCGGGCAGCTCGCGGAAGGTGGGGTCGTCCCGCTCGGCGGTGTAGTCGGTGTCCGCCGTCCCGTCGGCGCCGGGGTCCACCCCTGCTGCCCGCAGCGCGGCGGTGACCAGGACGGTGACCACCAGGTTGACCAGCAGCGCGACGAACCCGGCGTACACCGTGACGGCCGTGTCGAGGCCGAGGTCGGACAGCGCGAACGCCGACCCGCCGAAGTGCTCGCGCACCACCGTGCCGTCCGGACCGACCCGCTGGGTGACGTAGAGCGCCAGCAGGCCGGCGGCCATGCCGGCCACCCATCCCGCGATGAGGCCACCGCGGTGCAACCAGCGGGTGTAGAGGCCGATCGCCACCGACGGCAGCGTCTGCAGGATGATCACGCCGCCGATCAGCTGCAGGTCGATGGAGAACTGCGGGTCGATGAAGATGATCGCCGCGACCGCGCCCAGCTTGACCACCAGCGAGGCGACCTTGGCGACCTGCGCCTCCTGCCGCGCGGTGGCGTCGCGCTTGAGGAACTCCTTGTAGATGTTGCGGGTGAACAGGTTCGCCGCGGCGATCGACATGATCGCCGCGGGCACCAGCGCGCCGATGCCGATGGCGGCGAAGGCGATGCCGGCGAACCAGCTCGGGAACATCTCCTGGAAGAGCACCGGGACGATGGTGTTCCCGTCGCCGCCGATCGGCGTCACCCCGGCCGCGATGGCCATGAAGCCGAGCAGGGCGATGAAGGCCAGCGCGAAGCTGTAGAGCGGCAGCGCGCTCATGTTCCGCTTGAGGACGTCGCGGTCGCTGGCCGCCAGCGCACCGGTGATCGTGTGCGGGTAGAGGAACAGCGCCAGCGCCGAGCCCAGCGCCAGCGTCGCGTAGTTCAGCTGCGAGGCCTCGCCCAGCACGATGCCGCCGGTGCCGGTGGTCGCGAACTTCGCCTCGGCGGCGCCGAAGATCGCGTCCCAGCCGCCGAGCCTGGAGGGGATGACGATGACCGCGACGATGATCGTCAGGTAGATCAGCGCGTCCTTGACGAACGCGATGAGCGCCGGCGCCCGCAGCCCGGAGTTGTAGGTGTAGAGCGCCAGGATGATGAAGGCGACGATGAGCGGCAGCTCGCCCTCCACGCCCATCGCCTTGAGCACGGCCTCGATACCCACCAGCTGGAGCGCGATGTAGGGCATCGTCGCGACGATCCCGGTGATGGCGACCAGCAGGGCCATCGTCGGGGAGTCGAACCGCGACCGGACGAAGTCCGCCGGCGTCACGAATCCGCGCACGTGGCTCACCGACCAGAGCCGGGCCACGACCAGGAAGACGAGCGGATAGATGATGATCGTGTACGGCACGGCGAAGAAGC